>JANXWN010000268.1 GCA_025351125.1 Caulobacteraceae bacterium
CCGCGCCATCGATGGCGCGGTGGTCGCATGACAGGCTTAGCGTCATACAGCTTTCAAATCTGCCGGCGCCGCCGGCGGCCTCGCTCCAATCGCGGCCAATTGCGCCGACCGCCAGGATCGCGCCTTGCGGTGGGTTGATGATCGCGTCGAAATCGTCGATCCCGAACATGCCGAGGTTGGAGATCGAGAATGTTCCGCCGTCAAGATCGGCATAGGCGAGCTTGCCTGCCTGCGCCCTGGCGATCAGACTGGAAGTCCCGGCGGCGATCTGGTCGATGCGCATTTGGTCGGCGCCGCGCACAATGGGCGTGACGAGCCCCTTTTGCGTGGCGACGGCGATCGCGATATCGGCGTGGGCGAAGTGGTGGACCGCCTCGCCGTGCACTTGGATATTGATGTCGGGGTGGCGGGCGAGTGCGACGGCGGCGGCTCGGACCAGATAGTCGTTGATCGAGGCCTTGACACCCAAAATCAGATTAGCGGTTTTGCGCAAGGCCAGCAAATCATCGACCGAGACACGCGCGCGCAAGCGAAAATGCGGAATAGTCGACGCCGATTCGCTTAAGCGACGCGCCACTACCTTGCGAATCTTGTCCATGGGAGCGATGCGCGGGCGATTTTGAGCCGCCACGAACGGCGCGCCGGCCAGAGAGATGGCAGTGAGCGCCAGGACGTCGGCCTTGGAAATTCTTCCCCGCGCGCCCGTGCCTTTAATCGCCGCCAGATCGACGCCGTGCATCGCCGCCAAACGCCGGGCCAGGGGTGACGCGAAGTGTTTATCCGGCACGGTGGCCAGATCGAGCGGACCTTCCAAACGCGGTTGCGCCGTGGGCCGGGCGGCCTGTTGCACGTCCTGATAGGTGATCCGGCCCTGACGGCCCGATCCCTCGACGGACGCCAGATCGATGTCCAACGCTTGCGCCAGCTTTAGGCCCTCGGGGCTGATCGGGCGATTGGTGTCGATCACGCGCGGTGCGGTCGGCGCCGAAGCGGCGACCGGCGAGACCTTGTTCGCCGCCCCGGGCGCGTCGCTGGTAACGGGGGCCTTAAAGGCGCCGATGAACGCTTCAATTTCGGTGTCGTCGGCATCGGCGCCGGCGAAGACAGCGAGCAGGGTTCCGACCGGCAAAACTTGGCCGGTCGGTGCGACCACCTTGCGCAGAACACTATCGAACTCCGCGTCGACGTCATTGGTGATCTTATCGGTCTCGATCAGGCACAAGGTGTCGCCGCGAGCAAAGGCGTCGCCCTCCTTGACCATCCATTCAGCGAGGGTGCCCTCGGTCATTTCAATGCCCCACTTGGGCATGGTGAAGGCGCGGATCTGGGCCATGCTCTAGGCCCTCTCAGCGCCAGGCCAGCGTCTGGCGCACGGCGGCTTCGATCTTGCCGGGAGACGGCAGATATTGGCTTTCCAGCTCGCGCGCGAAGGGGATGGGCGTATGCGGCGCCGTCACCAGGCCTGGAGGCGCTTTGAGACTCGCAAAGGCGCGGGTGGTGACCAATCCGGCAATGTCCGATGCGAGCGAGCAGCGCGGCGGGCTTTCGTCGACCACCACCAGACGCCCGGTAACCTCCACGGAGTCTAAAATGGCTTCCTCATCCATCGGACTGGTGGTGCGCAGATCGATAACATCGCAGCCGATACCCTCCGCGGCCAGCTTGTCCGCCACCGCTTCGCACAACCCGACCATGAGGCCCAAAGTGACGATGGTGACGTCCTGACCGGCGCGGCAGAGGCGGGCGTGGCCGAACGGGATGGTGTAGTCGCCATCCGGCACCTCGCCCATCGCGCCATAGAGCGCCTTGTGTTCCATAAAAATTACCGGGTCGTCATCGCGGATCGCCTGAGTCAGCAGGCCCTTCACGTCAGCCGGGGTTGAAGGCATGACGACCTTGATGCCCGGCATGGCCGTCAACAACGCATAAACCGATTGGCTGTGCTGAGCGGCGGCGTTGAAGCCCGCGCCATAGGCCATGCGAATCACCGCCGGACAGGTGGTCTTACCGCCGAACATATAGCGGAACTTGCCGATTTGATTCCAAATCTGGTCCAGCGACACGCCGATGAAGTCGGCGAACATCAACTCGGCCACCGGGCGTTTTCCGGCCAGAGCGAGGCCCGCCGCGGCCCCGACGATGGCGCTTTCGGAAATCGGCGTATCGATCACCCGGTCCTTGCCAAATTTGCCGAACAGCCCGACCGACGTGCTCCAAATCCCGCCGATGGCTTCAGGGCCCCCGGCGGTGCCCATCCCGCCGACGATATCTTCACCTAGCACGACCACCCTCTCGTCGCGCTCCATCTCCGCAAACAAGGTTTGCAGTACGGCCTCGCGGTACATCATTTGCGCCATGTCAAAGGCCCTTTTTTAGTAGGAAATGTAGACGTCGGTGAGAACATCGGCGGCGGTGGGGCGTGGCGCGGCGCGGGCTTCGTCCACCGCCGCGTCGATCAGAGCCAACACTTCGGTATCGATGCCGTCCAAGACCGTGATGTCCAGGAGCTTGGCCTCGGCGACGCGGGCGCGGAATATTTTCAGGGCGTCGCGGTTTTCGCGGATATTGTCGAGTTCGCCCTTGCCGCGATAACGTTGCGGGTCTCCCTCGAAATGGCCGAAGAACCGTTCAGTGTCGAACTCTACCGCCGCCGGCCCGTGACCGGCCCGCACGTAGTCGAGCACCTCGCGCATGGTGTCGTAGACGGAAAAGAAATCCGTGCCGTCGCCGCGCCATACTTTCATGCCAAAACCCTCGGCTCGGCTAGCGATATCTCTTTGCGTACCGACGGAGTAGGCGACACCCGTGTGCTCTGAATATTTGTTGTTTTCATATAGAAAGATGCACGGCGCCTTGGTCACCACCGCCATGTTCATCGCCTCGAAGGTGGTGCCCTGATTGCAAGCCCCGTCGCCTGAAAAGGTTATGGCCACCTTGCCCTTGCCGTCCAGCTTCGCCGATAGCGCGGCCCCGACGCCGATCGGGGAACCGGCGCCGACGATGCCATTAGCGCCCAGCATGCCAACGTTAATGTCAGCGATGTGCATCGAGCCACCCTTGCCGTTGCAAATGCCCTCGGCGCTGCCCCAAATCTCCTTCATCATTCCCTTTACGTCGCAACCCTTGGCGATGCAGTGGCCGTGACCGCGATGGGTAGAGACAATCATGTCGTCATGGTCCAAGTGTTCGCACACTCCGACCGCGACGGCCTCCTGGCCGCAATACAAATGGGTGAAGCCGGCGATTTCGCCGGTCATGATCTCGATGTGCAGGCGTTCCTCGAATTCACGGATCACCTTCATCTGGCGGTAAGCGCGTATCAGCGCCTCGCGACTTAATTGCATCGATCCATCTCCCTAAAAAGCCTATCGCGTTCTTAAATCGACTTTCCGGCTCTTGCCTAGCCGATCATCGAGGGCCGCCGCAATCAAATAGGTTGCGTCAGCTTCAAAAAACAAGCAGGTTTGTCGAAAACAAGCGGAGAGGAACGTAATGGAACGGGTCAGCCCGAACTATCGGCTCGTGATTTTTCTGGTTGGCCTCACGCAGCTTATCGTGACGATCGATTTTTCCATCGTCACTGTCGCGCTTCCCTCGCTCGGTCGTGATCTGCACATACCGCCAGCCGCTCTGTCGTGGGTGATTTCGGCCGGCGCCCTGGCGGGCGGGTGCCTTCTGATCTTGGCCGGTCGCGCCGCCGACATCTTTGGACAGAGACTG
>JANXWN010000329.1 GCA_025351125.1 Caulobacteraceae bacterium
CTTCAGGGGCAGGTTCGACCTCGGCGGTCGGGGTCGGGGCCGGCGGCGGCTCGGGCGCGGGGTCTGGAGCCGCCACGACGGGCGGCAGGTCCGCGGGTTGCTCGCGACGCAACTGCGCCTCGCGTTCGTGTTGTTGCTCGCGCGCTAGCTCGATAACGCGCTGGCGGGCGCGGCGTTCGTCCTCCGACAGGCCGCCCGCTTGGCTGCTGGCCGCCAAATTGTCGGGGGGGGCCGGTACGACAGGGCGCGGCGTCGGCGCTTTTATGTCAAACGCCGGCCGGCGATCAGCCATCGGCGATCCGACGCTCGGACCATCGACCCGTCGGCGCTTGGTTTCCACGACCACGGTCTTGGAACGACCGTGGCTGAAACTTTGCTTGATAACACCCGAACTCACCGCACCGGCGGCACGGGGCTTTAATGTCAAGGGCGCGCGTCCCGCGGGAGCGGAAGCCTGCCTATTATCGTCGTTCTCGTCCGTCATGCGCTCGCTTGATTACCATCCGCCGGACTCGAAAACAGGTACGCGGCGTTTTTAACTACAAATACCAAATCGCGTCGAGACGGCGTACCGCCCCGACTATCCAATCCACGGACACTAACCCCGGTCGTCAGGGCCACTGCCGCCCGACCCCCAACTTTCTGGGACGAGATGACAAAAACCGGCGAGCCGTTCGATGTCGATCGCCCAGCCGGCGGCGCCTCGTCCGACGAGGAAGGCGCTGTGTATCACATTCTCGGCGCCTAAGGCCAAACCCAATTCGTCGGCGGTGAATACGCCGATCAGACGGGGCGGACTGGGAGCATGCCGGAACGTCGCGGTGATCTTTCGGCGACCATCCTCGGCGCCGTCGGAAGCCTCGATCACAAACGCCGCCTTGCCGGCGATCACGGCGCTTTTAACCTTTTCGAACCCCGATACCAGCGCGCCGGATTTCTTCGCCAAGCCCAATCCGGCGATAAGTCGACGACCCAATAGCGCCCGCACATGATCGGCCAGGTCGGGCACGGCGATGGCCCTGGATTTAGCCGCCCGTGCAAATAGACCCTTGCGCGTCGCGGTTTCGACGGAAACCCGATCCGCCGCAACCCAAAGGCCGCGGCCGGGTAATTTGCGCCCAAGATCGGGTGTCACCACACCCTGCGGACCGGCGACAAAGCGGATCAATCGTGCTTCGTCCATCACCTCGCCCGAGACAATATCCCGCCGGCGCCGCGCCACCATCGCCAAGGTTGGCGGGGTCGCCGCTTGGGAAGCGGGCGCACCGAGCGCGTCGATTTGGGACGTAGCGGGCAAAGGTTGGGCTTATCCAGCGTGACGTGGCGGGGCATCCCCAAAGACGGCGCGCATTTCATCGATCGGTTCTTCGGCCGCCTCATCGGCGCCTTCGATCTCCGGATCGGCCTCGATCCAGCCGGCCGCAACGCGGGCGCGCATGATCAGGGCCTCGGCGTCTTCAGGCGAGAGGGTGAACGAGTCGAGGATGCCCGGTTCGCGCACCCGCTCGCCGGCCTTGTTTTCGTAATAGCCGCGCAGATCGTCCGGAACCAAGCCGGCCAGATCTTCCACCGTTTTGACATCACCTTCGCCCAGGGCGACGGAAATCGGCAAGGTTACGCCTTCGACCTCCAATAGGCCGTCCTCGACCCCCAGGGCGCGACGCTTAGCGTCATATTCGGCGGCTTCCTTATCGAGAAAGTCGCGGGCGCGGGCCTGGATTTCCTCGGCGGTGTCTTCATCGAACCCTTCGATAGCGGCGATCTCATCGGGTTCGACATAGGCGACGTCTTCAACCGTGGCGAAGCCCTCCGTCACCAGAAGCTGAGCGATGACTTCATCGACGTCCAACGCCTCCTGGAACAAGGTGGTGCGTTCGCTGAACTCGCGCTGGCGACGCTCGCTCTCCTGGCTTTCGGTCATGATGTCGATTTGCCAGCCGGTCAATTGGCTGGCGAGTCGGACGTTTTGCCCCCGCCGACCGATGGCCAGCGACAATTGCTCGTCCGGCACCACCACTTCAACACGCTCGTCCTCTTCGTCCATCACCACCTTGGTGACTTCGGCCGGGGCCAAGGCGTTGACCAGAAAGGTGGCCTCGTCGCTGTTCCACTGAATGATGTCGATTTTTTCGCCCTGCAACTCGGCGACGACGGCCTGCACGCGAGAGCCTCGCATGCCGACACAAGCGCCGACCGGGTCGATCGAGGAATCGTTGGACACCACCGCCATCTTGGCACGGCTGCCTGGATCGCGGGCAACGGCGCGAATTTCGATCACGCCATCGTAAACTTCCGGAACTTCCTGGGCGAACAACTTGGCCATAAACCCGCCGTGGGCCCGCGAGAGCATGATCTGCGGACCTTTAGTCTCGCGCCGCACGTCGTAAATGTAGGCGCGCACGCGGTCGCCGACCTGAAAGGCTTCACGCGGGATGGACTGATCGCGGCGCATAATCCCCTCGCCGCGGCCCAGATCGACAACGACATTGCCGTATTCGACCCGTTTAGCGACGCCGTTGACGATCTCGCCGACGCGATCCTTAAATTCCTCAAACTGACGCTCGCGTTCGGCCTCGCGCACCTTGCCCGTCACCACTTGGCGGGCCATCTGGGTCTGCACCCTGCCAAATTCGAAGGGCGGCAGAACTTCGGTATAGGTCGTGCCGACGACCGCGTCCTTGTCGGTCGCCAAGGCTTCGGACAAGCGGCGTTCGGCGTATTCGTTGACCTCGATCGGCTCACCCGATTCAGGATCGGTGCGAACGGCGTCGTCGTCGATCACCGTGACCGTGCGGGTGATCGTCGTCTCGCCGGTCTTGGTATCGATGTGCACGCGAATATCGTGCTCGGCGCCGTAGCGGCTGCGGGCGGCCTTTTGAATGGCTTCCTCGATCGCTTCGATCACGATCTCTTTTTCGATCGATTTCTCGCGGGCGACCGCGTCGGCGATCTGTAGAAGTTCGAGGCGATTGGCGGAAATGCCGGTGGCGCTCATGTCTCGGTATCCTCTTGATCGATATCGGTGTGGGTGTCGGCGAGAGTCGCCGTTTCAGAAATGGCCTGTTCGTCGTCGATTCTGGCCGCGCGCGCATTGGCGCCGCGCTTCAGCAGGGCGTCGGTCATGACCAACTTCGCCTCAACCAACCAGGCAAATGGCAAAAGGGCGGTTTCGGCCTCGCCTTCCAGATTGATGCCGACGTTATCGCCGTCCACGCCGGCCAATTCGCCCTTGAAGCGTTTGCGACCTTCGGCGATGCGGTCAAGCTCGAGCCGGGCCTCGAAGCCTTCGTATTCGACAAAGTCCTTGAGGCGGGTCAGAGGCCGGTCGATGCCGGGGCTGGAAACTTCGAGGTGATATTCGCCGGGAAACGGATCGGCGGCGTCCATCACCGGCGAAAGGGCGCGGGCCAGGGTGGCGCAATCTTGCACAACCATGGTTCCGTCGGGTCGCTCGGCCATGATCTGCAGCGTCCGCGACCGATCGCCGCCCATCAGCCGAAGCCGCACAATCTCATAACCCGCCGCTTCGGCGACCGGGTCGAGCAGATCGAGCAGTTTACGGTCTTCGGCTGTCTTGCCGCGCACGGGTTGCAAACCCCTCCTCGGGGGCAAAGAAAAAGCGGCAGGCCCTTTTCAAGAGGCCGCCGCTCGAAAACGCCATCCAGCGCAATCGGACGAAAGTGGATTTGCAATAGACCAAAAATGCGAGCCTGTTAAGCCCCAAGAATGACCGCCGCGCCAAAATCGGTTTGCGCGAGTCAGGTGTTTAAGGGAGGTGGCCCGATGAAAACGTTTATGTCGATCGCGCTGTGCGTGTTGCTTGCATTGGCGGGGCCGCCAGCGCTGGCTAAAATTGGACCGACGTCAGGCGGACGAACCGATGAGATCGTCGTCACCGCCGAAAAGAATATTTCGGAATATGACGCGCGACAAACACCGCACGTCACCCTGATAAAGCGCGCCGACAATCTGATAACCGACGTGGTCGTGGTTTGCGATACGCGCGATCCGACCCTTCGTCGCGCGGAGATGAAAGAAACCCTGCGCGCCATGATCCGGGTCGCCGCCCAGGATCGGGCGGTCACGCTAGGCCTGGGAGACGATGTGGTTGGCGTCTTCGACGACACCATGCTCGACGCCGTGATCGAGCCTGACGCCAAGATAGACACCAGCCGCGCGCGGGTAGTGATCAAGACGGCGGTATCGGCTACGGACACGTTCGATATCGCCGCCGCGCGCATCACCGCGTTTATCAAACGTGTTCCAAAGGCTGGGCGGACCGAGGTCCTGCGCGACAACGACTGGAACCTGACTATTGTCGGACCGGAACGCAATCGCGACGCCTTGATCGGCCTGATCGCGGCCGATGCGAAAACGACGGTGGCCCAGTTCGGTCCGGGTTACGGCTATGCGCTCGACGGGCTGCAACATCCGATCGCCTGGTATCAGGAGGGCCCGCTCGATCTGGCGCTCTATATTACCTACAAGCTGGAAATCACGCCGCTACCTACACACTAGGCAACGGCGTCGCGTCCACCGCCATTGGGGACGCGACAAGCACCTACGCCAACCACACCATCATCCGTGACGACACCGGCTCCCGACGCGCCAGCGAACAACTCCGACGAACCTCGCCGGTGTAGAGAAATCCGGCCTTGGTGAGGACGCGGCCCGAGGCGGGGTTGTCCGCGAAGTGGCGCGACACCAGAAAGCGGCGGCCCCACGCGCCGCTGGCCCATTGGAGAACCGCGCACGCGGCCTCGGTCATATAGCCCCGCCCCCAGAAGGGTTTGCCGAGCCAATAGCCAAGCTCCACGGCGCCGTCGTCGCGCGGATCGAGGCCCACGACGCCCATCAGTCCGTCTTTGTCCGATTGCACGGCGAACACCCGTTCGCACGACGGATCGGCGCTTTGAAGGTGCGCGAGATAGGCGTGCGCATCGTCCAACCCGTAGGGATGCGGGATGCGCGAGACCATTCGCGCGATGTCGACATCATTGAGCAAGGCCCTCATCGGCGCGGCGTCGGCGATCGTCAGCGGGCGAAGGATCAGCCGATCGGTCGTCAGCGTTGGATGGGGTTTACTCCCAGGCATCTTTATCAACCTCCCGGCGCCGACCCTTCTTCGTCGGGTCGTGCGCGCAAAACAAAAGCGGGGGAGTCCGCGTCCGGACTCCCCCGCTGGAGATCGATTGGTCCGGATCGCTTCTGGTCTGAGCGGCGATCCGAAAAATGTGCTCGGATCGTTTAGGTGGCGGCCTGGGCCGGTACGACCGTGACGTAGGTTCGGTCATTGCGCTTGGTGATAAACTTCACCGCGCCATGCGCCTTGGCGAAAAGGGTGTGGTCGGTGCCGATGCCGACATTTTCGCCGGGCCAATACTTGGTGCCGCGTTGACGAATGATGATGTTGCCGGCGAGGACGGCTTCACCGCCGAATTTTTTTACGCCCAGGCGCTGACCGGCCGAGTCACGACCATTGCGCGAGGAGCCGCCGGATTTCTTGTGTGCCATGGTATGCTCTCCGGACTAGATGATTAGGTCTTGGCGGCCGGCTTCGGGGCGGCCTTTTTCGCAGCAGGTTTTTTCACGGCGCCGGCATTGAGCGGCGCGGCGGCTTTCACGGTTTTGGCCGCCTTCGGCGCCTCTGCTTTAGCCTTGGCCGGTTCTTCCGATTTTGGCGCGACCGCCTTCGCCGCTTTGGGTGCTTCGATCTTGGCCGCCTTGACCGGCTGGGTCACTTTCGCCGTCTCGCCGACAGGATGGCGCGCGGCGCGCTTGGTGTCCGCCGCTTCCATGCCGCGCGCCAGATTGCGAGCGCGGGCGTTGAGCACCGCTAGAGGCGTAAGGTCGACCGAACCATCCCACGTCGACTCCTGCCCCGCGCCGGCGATGCCGGTGACGCGCAGAACCGAGTGAAATTGGCGATGGCCGCGCGTACGGCGATAACCTTGCCGACGAATCTTCTTAAACACCTTAATCTTTTCGCCCTTGCGGGTTTCGACCAAAGTGGCGCTGACCAAAGCGCCCGCGATCACCGGTTCGCCAATGCTCACCGCCGCCCCGTCGCCGATCATCAACACTTGATCAAAGGCAATGGTCGCGCCCGGCTCGCCGGGCAGTTTTTCGACCACGAGCAAGTCGCCGGCCTGGACCCGGTATTGTTTGCCGCCGGTTTTGATCACAGCGTACATAGGCGGAAACCTTTGGTGGAAAATTCGAACAACTGACGCAAAAGACATCGCCCGCGAGACGAGCCCACGGGCGAAGGGAGGCGACCTATACGAACGAGCGCTCTTAAGTCAAGGCTCTCGCATGCTCAAACTAGACCAATCGGCTCTTGGACGTAGGCGGCGCACCGCTTAAATGCAGCTCATGACCCAAACTCCCGTCACTGTGCTGACCGGCTATCTTGGCGCCGGCAAGACCACGCTGCTTAATCGGATTCTTTCGGAAGATCATGGTCGGCGCTATGCCGTGATCGTCAACGAGTTTGGCGAGATCGGCATCGACGCCGATCTGGTGGTTGGCGCGGACGAAGAAGTGTTCGAAATGAACAACGGCTGCATTTGCTGCACCGTGCGAGGCGATCTGATCCGCGTCCTGCAGGGCCTGATGAAACGCCAAGCCAGCACGGCGCGCGGCTTTGACGCCATCATTGTCGAAACCACGGGGTTGGCCGATCCGGGCCCGGTGGCGCAAACTTTTTTTGTCGACGAAGACGTCAAGGCCAAGACACGGCTCGACTCCGTGACCACGGTGGTGGACGCCAAAAACATCATGGCCCGACTGGCCGACAGTCGGGAGGCGCGCGAGCAAATCGCCTTCGCCGATCAAATCGTGCTCAACAAGGTTGATTTGGCGACGGACGCGGAATTGGCCATGGTGGAAAGGCGGTTGCGCCGGCTTAATCCGGTCGCCGAAATACACCGGGCCGTCCGCGCCGACGTGCCATTGGATCAAATATTGGGGCAGGGGGCGTTTGATCTGGCGCGGATTATCGCCATCGAACCGCGCTTTTTGCCGCCGTCCGACGACGAACTAGGCCACGTGCACGACGAGCATTGCGGACATGATCACGATAACCATGGCAGCAGCGCCGAGGGTCACGATCATGCGCACGACGATGACATTCGCGGCTTAAGTTTTCGCTTAGCCCGGCCGGTCAACGGCGAAAAAGTAACGCGCTGGCTAAATGACCTGCTGGCGGCGCAGGGCGCCGACATCTTACGCGCGAAGGGAATAGTGGACGTGGCGGGCGAGGATCGGCGCTTGGTGTTTCAGGCGGTGCACATGATGTTGGAGGGCGATTTGCAAGGCCCGTGGCCGGTCGGCCAACCGCGCGAAAGCCGCATGGTGTTTATCGGTCGCAATCTCGACGAGGCGGCCTT
>JANXWN010000384.1 GCA_025351125.1 Caulobacteraceae bacterium
AGACGTTCGGCCAATTCCGGGAGGACGAGCCGCAAAGTCTCTAGGTTTCGCTGATGGTCGGCGTCGCGCGCGTCTACGTCGGCGTCGCCGCGATCATGCGTGGCCCCGAACATAACGCCGTTGCGGGTGGGAATCACATAGCCGCCGAACAGGGTCGCGATCGGCCACGTCGGCCCTTCCGCCCAGCCGGCTTGACCGCGAACCGGCGTCAAGGCGATCGTTGGAATAAGATCGCCCGTCGCCATGCCGGCCGCGACGCATACGACGTCGGCGCGCGCCATCTCAGCGCCGTCGGCGCCCAGCAATATCCAACCGGACCGATAAGCTCGCAGGTGGGTGACGCGCCCCTCCTCGATCTGGGGTAACCATGCCTCCAGCAGGACGCCAGGTTCGACAACGACGGCGCCGTCTATCATCAAGCCCGCGGGCGCGGCTTCGCCGAGTCGGGCCGATGTCGTGATCTCATCGATGCGTTGCATCGTGGCCTGCTCGAACAGATCCGATTGGGCGATGGTGGCGAAGCGCTTGGGGTCCTTTGCGCCGACTTCCAATTGCAAGGCGTGGCGAGAAAGCACCGCCCGCGGCGTCGTCGCATAGGCATTGATGGCGCGGCGCATCGCTTGCGCGAAAAGGGCCGCCCCGGGGCCGAGACCGGCGTCCAGCCGGGGCGCCGCGAGGGCGGCGGGACCGCCGGACGCCCCAGCGCCCGCTGCCGTCGTTTCGAACACACGCACCGGCACGCCTAAAAGACCGAACGCGCGACAGAGCGATGCACCGGCGATTCCCGCGCCGATGACGGCGACGCGGGGCAAAGCCGGACGGCGCGCGAGCGCTTCGCCGGTGAATCGGCCCTCAAGCCGTTCGCGTTTGCGGCCAAACCCGGGATGGCGGGCAACGTTAAAACCCGCGTCGACCAGTCCGCGGCGCACGCCGCCGGCGACCGTGAACGTCGCTAGGCGCGCGTCCGGGGCCGATCGGGCGGCGACGAGGTTTAAGACCTCCGGTCGCCACATCGCCGGATTAAGGGCGGGGGCGAACCCGTCCAGAAACCAAGCGTCGGCCCGACCGCTCCAACGCGTAAGCGCCTCACCGACCTCCATGATCGCTAGATCGATCGTGGCGTGCAGTTCGGGCAGGTCGAGACGATGAAAGCCGCGCGCGGCGTCCGGCCATTGGGCGATTAGCCTGTCCGCGATCGGCGCAACGCTCCGCCATGGCCGCAGAGCGCGGGCGGCCTCGTGGGCGGGCAGGGGGTGAGCTTCTATGCTAAATACATTGAGCCGGCCCTGGGGTGGACGGGCCTTTTGCCAAAGATCGAGTAGGGCGACGATGTTAAGGCCCGTGCCGAAACCCAGTTCTCCCACACAAAAATGCGCGCGGTCGGCCCATGCATGGGGCAGGTCGCATCCGCCCAAAAAAACCGCGCGGGATTCCTCTAGACCGTCTTCTCGCGAGAAATACAGATCGTTGTAGAGCAGGGAGCGCGGCTGATCCTGCGCGTCCCATTCGAGCAGTCCGGTCGGGGCGTGCGACGTGTGCATGATCCGAAACGAAAAAGGCCGCCCCAGAGGGGACGGCCCTTAACGTAGAGTGTTCGCAAAAGATTGCGAAGCTTACTTGCCGGCGGCGGTATTCGCGGCGGCGTCCGGAGTGGCGGCCATGGCGCCGGCGGCGTTGGCGGCTGCGCCCGAGGCGTTGGCGGCGGCGCCGGCGGCGTCGGAGGTCGCGGCGGCGGCGGTGTTGGCGGCCATCGAAGCGGTGTTGGCAGCGTCGGCGGCGGTGTTGGCGGCGTCGGCGCCTTTATCTTTGTCGCCACAAGCGGCGACGGACATGGCGGCGACGGCAGCGCCGGCCACCAGCATTTTACGCAGGATCGAAGAGGTCATGGTCATAGTTTCCTTTGGATGAGGGCGACGCCGTGAGATTCCGAGCATTGATAACCAATACCCCGAGGGGCGCGTACGTTCGATTATGCCGCGTTCGTGATCGAAAGCAAGCGAAGACTTCACGATGCCGTGATCACTTTTTTCGCTCGGTTCGCGATAACAGCGCCCCATGAGCGTGGACGACCTCAAAACCCAGCCCGCTAGATCAATGTCGCGCCGTGCGACCGCGATCGTATTCGGCGTCTCCGTCGTGACGGCCGTCGGCAATACCGGAATGCAATCAGTGCTGCCCGCCATAGGTCGCCAGATTGGCTTTAAGGACTATCTGGTCGCCGCGATATTTTCTTTGTCGGCGCTGCTTTGGGGATTCAGTTCGCCGTTTTGGGCCAAGCAATCCGATCGCAAGGGCCGCAAGCCTTTGATGGTGGTCGGGCTAGCGGGGTTTATGGTGTCGATGATTTGCTGCGGCCTGGTCGTCGCCGTGGGTGTTCGCCATATGGCGGCTCCGATCACAATATTTGTGTTTTTTCTGTTTTCACGAGCACTGTTCGGTTTGTTCGGCTCGGCGGCGAATCCGGCGACACAGGCTTATGTCGCCGAACGCACTGACCGCGAACATCGCACCGACGCGATGGCGGGGCTCGCCGGGGCATTTGGCCTTGGCACCATAATCGGTCCGGCGGTCGCGCCTCTATTCATCTTGCCGTTGCTGGGCCTGTCGGGTCCGATGTTCGCCTTCGCCCTGATCGCCGCGGTGATGATAGGCTTGGTGATTCGCTATCTGCCGGAATCGCGCGGCGGTCATCTCGCGCAAGTCGAAGCCGTGAACCGACCGACGGTAACGCCCGCGCCGCTGCGCGACTCCAAGTTGACGCCGTTTCTGATCTACGGATTTCTGCTCGCCTCGTGTCAAACGGCGCAGGGTCAGAGCCTAGGCTTCCTGATTATCGACAAATTGCATCTGCCGCCGATGCAAGCGCAGGGATTTACTGCGGTGGCGATGATGGCCGGGGCGGCGGCGGGCTTGCTGGCGCAATGGGGCCTCATCCGGATGTTTCGCATCGGTCCGCGAGATCTGCTTCGTTGGGGGGCCGGCGTCGCGGCTATCGCCAACTTAATTGTCGCCTTCGCGCCGAGTTATTCAGCCGTGGTGATCGGTTATGCCTTGTCGAGCCTAGGGTATGGGTTTTGCCGTCCAGGATTTACCGCCGGCGCGTCCCTGGCCGTCGGCTTAAGCGAACAAGCCCGCGCCGCGGGCGCGATTGCGGCGGTCAACGGTATCAGTGTGATCGCCGCGCCGTTGTTCGTTTGGCTGTATGGAGTTTGGGGTCCCGCGCCGTTTTTGTTGAACACCGCCGTTCTGGCCGGACTGCTGGCCTACGCTCTAGTCAACAGCGTATTGCGCGCGGCGGGCGAGGCCGCCACGACCGAAGACGAGGCGGCGCAAGCCAGTCTCGAACGCAGTCAAGAGGGCGTTAGCGTCTGACCCTTCAAACGCTGGATCATCGCCGGCGAAAGATAGCCATCGGCGGGGAGGCCGTGCGCTTTTTGCCATGCTCTCAGGGCTTGACGGGTGCCCAAACCGATCACCCCGTCCGGCTGTCCCGGACTAAACCCTTGCCTCGCCAAGGCGGTCTGCGCCGCCATACGGTCGCTGAGCGACAACGCCGTCTCGTGCGGCCATGGTGTCACCAGCGGGCCGCCGCCGCCAAATCGATCGGCCAGCAACCCCACGCCCAAAGCATAGGCCAGCGAATTGTTGTAGCGCCTGATCACGAAATGATTGGGCAGGGCCAAAAACGCTGGACCGCCGGCGCCGCACGGCAACAATAAGGTGCAGGCCGCCGCCCCGTCAGCTTCGCTCCAAACGCGTCGGTCGGCCCGCGTCACGCCCTTGGCCTTCCACGCGCTGGGCGCGAGCTGAGGACCTTCGGACAGCCCGAAGTCGAAGTCCGCCGGCAATATCACCTCGCGCGCCCAGTCTTCACCCCGTCGCCATCCGGCTTTCGCCAGCAAATGGGCGGCGGACGCCAAGGCGTCGGGCGCCGAGGTCCAAATATCGCGCTTGCCGTCGCCGTCGCCGTCGACCGCTGCGTCAAGATAGGTTGAGGGGAGCATCTGAGTTTGCCCCATTGCGCCCGCCCAGGACCCCTTCAATCTCGATCGTGAGATCTCTCCCGCGCCCAGGATACGCAGGGCCGCGATCAACTCTCCTTCCGCCCAGACGCGCCGCCGACCCGCCGCCGCCAAGGTGGCGAGCGATCGCAGAATGTCCATGTCGCCCTGTTGCGCGCCAAAACCGGACTCCATCGCCCAAATGCCCATCAAGATGTCTCGCGGCACGCCATAGGTTTGCTCGATGGCCCCGAAGGCCGTCACGGTACCGCGCCGCGCTCGGCCGATCGCGATCCGGCCCTCATTGGTCACGCCGCGGATATAGTCGCTGACCGGACGGGCGAACTCCGGCTGCATCGAGTCCAGCGCCGCGACGCGCGGGTCGGCGGCCAGGCCCGCCAGCTCTCGGTCTAACAGGTCTGGTTGGGCTCCCGCCGCGAGGGCCCTGGCGTAGAAGGCGTCAAACCAAGTGGTAAAATAGGGCTCGGCGACAATTCTCAGGCGTGCCGCTGGACTTGGCGACTGGGCAAATGACGCTACGGGAAGGGCGCATAGGCCAAGGGTGGCTTGCAGAAGGGTTCGACGGTTCATGCCGAACGATAGGGCGAGGCGGGCGCCGGCTCAATAAAAACCGTGCGTGGCGCCACGCCGGACGGGAAGATTTGGCCGCCGGCCGCGGTCATGTGGTGTTGCGCATGAGATGGAGCCGAAATGCGTCCAGCCCCTTCGGCCAGTCCTGTTCGGCCGCAGCCGATACGGAAGCGGTCGCCCGGGGTCTCGCACAGGTCGGACCGGTAGATCGACGATGGCAGGATTAGAACGCCTGCCTCCTCAACGAGCCGATGCGCAAACGCCTCCACGCCTTCGGCTCCACGATAGCGGGGATAGGCGACGCATCCGCCGTCGGGCCGGCGCCACTCGAACACGTCGGGGAAGTCGGCGAAGATGGCAGCCTTGTCATCGCCGGTGCTGCGAGCGTAGACGCGAGTCTCTCCGTCGACCTGTTTCAGCACCGGCGCAAAAGGCGGTGTCGACCACTCGGACGCGATGACCGGCTGGCCGTCATAGTGCGCGTAGAAGACGA
>JANXWN010000442.1 GCA_025351125.1 Caulobacteraceae bacterium
GCCGCCGATATCGGCAAGGGATCGGGGCGCTCGCAGCCCGGGGTCAACCTCGGGCTGGCCATTCAGGCGGCATATGATGAAGGCATACTGTTGACCGGCGGCGGCCACGCCATGGCGGCGGGCCTGACGGTGCGACCCTCCGCTATCCCCGAACTGCGCGCCTTTTTGAGCGAACGCCTCGCCGCCGAAATGGTCGAGGCGGTCGCCGCCGATACAGTCGAGATCGACGCCCTTGTCGCTCCGGGCGCCGCCAAGATCGTGTTGACGGATTTTGCAGGGCTTTCCCCATTCGGGCCGGGCAATCCCGAACCGACCTTCGCCCTCGCCGGCGTGCGCTGCGAATACGTGACTCCGCTACGCGGCGGACACATCCGCGCCACGCTGAGCGACGGCGTGGGCGGCAAGCTCAAGGCGGTGGCGTGGCGCGCCGGCGATACCGACATCGGCCGCGCTATCATGGCCGGCGGCGCCCTGCACGTGGTCGGCAAGCTGAAGATCGACGACTGGAACGGCCGCGACGGCGTGCAATTGGAGATCGAAGACGTGGCCGACCCGCGACGGACCGGGTGAGTAAAGGCATATAGCACGAAGCCGCGGTGTGCGCCGGTGAGCTCATGCCGGTGTGGTCCATTTCCTACCCATTAAACCCGCGTACCGCGTTTATAATCCGGTCCTGCGTCGCCCCGTCCAGATCGGGGTGCATCGGCAGGCTGATCACGCGTCGCGCCGCGCTTTCGGTTACCGGCAAGCCGCCGGGGGCGGGGTATGTCGCGTAGCAGGCTTGGCGGTGGAGGGGGACGGGGTAATAGCAGGCGGTAGGGATGCCTTGCGCTTGCAAATGCGCGGCGAGTCCGTCGCGGTTGGCGTGCTCAATCGTGTATTGCGCCCACGTCGATACGCCGCCGTCGATCACCGACGGCGTCGCGGCGACGTATCCGGCGAGCCCCGCTGCATAGCGATCGGCGACACGATTTCGCCGAGTGATTTCGTCGGCGAACGCGTCCAATTTCACCAGTAGGATCGCCGCTTGCAGGGTGTCGAGGCGGCTGTTCATGCCGACGCGCGCGCTGAGGTATTTCGCCTCGTGCGAAAAGGAGGCGCCGACCAAGTCGGACGTCGTCGCCTTGCCGTGGATGCGCAAAGAATCCATCCGCTCCCACAGCGCCGCATCGTCGGTCAGCACCGCGCCGCCGTCGCCGTAAGCGCCCAGCGGCTTGGCCGGAAAAAAACTGGTGGCGACGGCGTCGGCCCAGTGGATAGGATGGGTGCGGTGCAACGTCGCGCCGAACCCTTGGGCGCTGTCGGCGATCAACTTGAGGCCGTGCATCTGCGCCACGGCGGCGAGGGCGGGGTAGTCAGCGCATTGGCCGAACAGATCGACAGCTATGATTGCGCGGGGCGTGAGGCGCCCCTCGGCCTTGATGTCGAGGATCGCGGCTTCCAACGCGGCGGGCTCGAGCGTGTAAGTGCCACGGCGAATGTCGACGAATACCGGCGCGGCGCCGGTCCACGGCACAACTTCCGCCGTCGCCGTAAAGCTGAAACTGGGGCAAAACACCGCATCGCCCGGTCCGATGCCCCAGGCCATCAGCGGCAAGGCCAGAGCGTCGGTGCCGTTGGCGCACGACAGGGCGAGTTTTGCGCCGCAGAAGGCGGCGAGACGGTCTTCCAACCGTTTGACTTCCGGACCCATGACGTAGGCGCCGTGATCCAGAACGGCGGCGACGGCGGCGTCGATTTGCGGGCGCAAGCGGCGCTGCTGGGCGGCGAGATCGATGAAAGGCAGGTTCATGTCGCCGTCATACCATGGTGAAGCAACCTTGACGCACAGGGATAAATATTGCAATATGCAATTGTTTTCAGCAATGCGTATGAAGCCCGCACCGCCCGGTTCCCGCTTGGCTCGATCGTTGATGGCTGGACCTGACTGACAAACCTCGATAGTCGCCGCGCACCATGACTATAACCATGACCGCATAACGCCGATGGCGCCGCCTATCCTTGCTCTGCGCGACGTGCGCTTGGCCGACGGCCCACGTTGGCTGTTCGACGGGGTCGATCTGGCCCTGGAGACTCGCGCTCGCGCCTGTTTGGTGGGTCGTAACGGCGCCGGCAAATCGACGCTGCTGCGGATCATGGCCGGAATAACCGCCGCCGATACGGGAGATCGTTTCATCACCCCCGGCGTCAAGGTCGTATTGGTTGG
>JANXWN010000466.1 GCA_025351125.1 Caulobacteraceae bacterium
GAGGCCGACCTGACGGCGCATGTCGATTTTTCGGCCTTTATCGCCGCGGCGCGGGCGGCGGGCGCCAGTACCACCGCGATTGTCCCGCAGGGCCGGTTTCTGCGCGGCTTGGGGATAGAAACCCGCGCCGACGACTTGGCGCGCGCTCGACCGGACCGGTCGGAAGTGATCGCGCGACAGCTCGCTCGGCTGATCGCCCCCGATCAAATGGGAATACTTTTCAAGGTCGTCGGCTTGCATTCGCCAAGCCTGAATCTCCCGGGATTTTGAACGGTGACCGGGCCGACTTTTCTGACCTCGTCCCTGCTATCGTCCGTCCCCGGCGTTCGTCACGCTTTTTTCACCCGGCAAGGCGGTGTCTCGACCGGCGTCTACGACAGTCTCAATGTCGGTCGGGGCTCGCGCGATCAGCCCGCCGCCGTTGTGGAAAACCGGCGCCGCGCGGCCGCCCAATTCGGGCGGGACGTGAGCGAGCTGAACACGTGCTATCAGATTCACTCGGCGCAAACGGTGGTCGCCGATTTCGCGTTCGGAGACGATTCGCCGCGGGCCGACGGCGTGGTCAGCGCTCGCGCGGGCTTGATCTGCGGCGCCCTAGCCGCCGATTGCGCGCCGATTCTGATCGCCGACGGCGCGGCGCGGGTGGTCGGCGCCGTGCACGCCGGTTGGCGCGGCGCGTTGAACGGCGTGATCGAATCGGCGGTGACGCTCATGACCGGCCTGGGCGCCGCGCCGGCGCGAATGGTCGCGGTCGTCGGGCCGTGCATTGGTCCGGCGTCCTATGAGGTCGGCGACGAATTCAGGGCGCAATTCGAGGCACGATCGATGCAAAACCGAGCCTATTTCGCAGCCGGCGCGACTCGCGATAAATATCAGTTCGACCTGCCCGCCTTCACGCTGTCGCGTTTGCGAGCGGCCGGAATCGCGGCTTGCGAGTGGATCGGTCGGGACACCTGCGCCGAGGCGGACTTTTTCTTCTCCAATCGTCGCGCCTATCATCGAGGCGAAGAGGATTATGGACGATTGTTGTCGGCGATCATGCTGGATGTCTGACCGCCGCGCTGTTAAAGCCTCGCGCGGTTGTCGAACCCATCAATGCGGTGGCGGCGCGACGGGGGTCTCATGAAGCTATTGGCCGGCAATTCCAATCGCGCCCTGGCCGAAGCCATCGCGGCGTCGCTCGATATGCCTCTGACCCGCGCCCAGGTGAAACGTTTTCCCGACAACGAAGCCTGGGTGACCATCGACGAAAACGTTCGCGGCGAAGATGTCTTCGTGCTGCAGTCCACCAGCTACCCGGCGAACGATAATCTGATGGAATTGTTGATCTGCATCGATGCGCTCAAGCGGGCATCGGCGCGTCGGATCACGGCGGTCACTCCGTATTTCGGCTATGCGCGACAGGACCGAAAAGTTGGGGGGCGCACGCCGATTTCCGCCAAATTGGTCGCGAACCTGATCACTCGCGCCGGGGCCGACCGCGTCCTGACGATGGACCTGCATTCAGGCCAGATTCAGGGCTTCTTCGATATTCCCACCGACAATTTACAGGCCGCGCCTTTGATCGCCGCCGACGTTCAGGCGCACTACGCCAAGCCCGACGATCTGTTGATCGTTTCCCCCGACGTCGGCGGCGTGGTGCGCGCTTTGGCTCTAGCGAGCCGCCTCAACGCCGGTTTGGCGATCGTCGATAAACGCCGGTCCGGACCGGGGCAGTCACAGGTCGCCAATATCATCGGCGATGTTTCCGGGCGACGCCTGATCATCTTCGACGATATCGTCGATTCGGCCACGACACTGTGCAGCGCGGCGCAGTCCCTGCGCGATGCCGGCGCGGCGGAGGTTTCGGCCTACATAACCCACGGCGTTTTGTCGGGCGCGGCCATCGAGCGGGTCAACGGCTCGTCGTTGAAGGAATTGGTAGTCACCGATTCCATCGAAGCCGACGTTCGCATAGCCGCGGGCGGCAAGATCCGGGTAGTCAGCTGCGCGCGCTTGATCGGCGAGGCCATTCGGCGCATCGCCAACGAAGAGTCGGTTTCCAAATTATTTGATTGATAGTCCGTCACAGTCTCGCCGATTCGGCGGCGTAGCGAACAGGCTTGATGGTACGAAAAGGCGACGAAGACCCATGCTCACCTCGCAGTCTGCGCGCGCGCTGTTGCTTATAACGACGGCCGGTTTGGCGGTTCTGGCGCCACCGATGGACTTGCTGGCGCGGTCGCGGCGACCGCCGGTGGCGGAGGCCCCGCCCCCCCCGCCGCCGCCGCCCGCCGGACTATCCGACCGCTTCGTCACCGACGCCGCGGCGTACCAAGCCTATATCGAACGCGCCGGCGGGGTTTCTCCGGCGTTCAACAGCGGCGCGGGGGTCGCCGATGGATTACGCACGGTCGCCGCCTACGAACCTCGGGCGTTGATTCGCGGGGCCGTGGCTTATGGCGCGGTAGCCGCGCTGGCCGCGCCGACCTTCGTGGCGGCGGTGCGCGCGACGGCGACGTCGGACGACAATCGACGGATCATGCTGGGCTATCTGCTGGGCGATCCGAACTACGCCACCACCTTCGCCGGATCCGAAATCGCCGCCGGATTGGCCAAGGAAGCTATTTCGTCAGGTGGCGCTCGCCTGGTCGCGGCCGGCAAGGTGATCAAAGCGTCGGCCTACTCGGTACAGCATCAGGCATGGTCGAAGGAACCGGTCGTCGACCCGAGCGGACGGTTGTCGGCCGTCGAAGCGGCGGCCTCCAACGGTCTGGAATCCGCGGCCGACCACGAAGCGCCCTTACGCAGCGCCGCCGGCGGGGGAACGCCCTTGCCGATTTCGGCGGCGGCCGAAAAGACCCCCTACGGACCGCTCGTCCTACGGGCCTTGCAGCTGGCCGCCATCGCCGCTCTGGGCGAAGCGGGCGAGGAGGCCTACGGGCGCCTCAACGCCGCCACCCCCGACGCCGATAGCGAGGCGTGTTTGCACATGGTCCGCCTCAACCTCAATCAGTGCCTCGCGGTCGCCAAGCCGCATTACGAAGACATTTTTTGTATGGGCCAACACGCCATGGCCGATACCGGCGCGTGTCTGGTCAAGAGCAGTATGGTCGAGATCGCCCCGCCGCCGGCCCCCTACGTCGCTCCTGTCGAGAAACCGAAAGCCGCGCCGACGACCCACAAGAAGCGTCGCCGCCGGCATTAGTGCGCGGCGGCGGCGTTGCATCTCGCGCGCGGGGCGTGTATGCAGCCGCTCCTTTGAATTGGCCGCCCGTTGACGGCCTTGACCGTCTCGCCGCGCGCCGCACTTGGCGCGGCGTATCCCTTTAAGGCAGAGCCCATGGCCGATATCGTTCTGAATGTTGAGGTTCGTGACCGTTCGGGCACCGGCGGGGCGCGAGCCACGCGCAACGGCGGCCTGATCCCCGGCGTGCTTTACGGCGGCAAGCTGGCCCCGGTATCGATCGCGGTCAAGGCCGGCGAGTTTAACAAGGCGTTGCATACCGGCAAACTCTTGGGTCACCTCGTCACCTTGAAATACGGCCAGGAAAGCCAGCCGGTCATCGCCAAAGACGTGCAATTTCACCCGGTCACCGACACGCCGGTGCATTTCGATCTATTCCGCGTCGACGCGCACAGCTCGGTCCGTATTTCCGTGCCAGTGCACTTTCGCCATCAGGACGCTTCGCCCGGCCTGAAGCGCGGTGGCGCCTTGACCATCGCCCTGCACGAATTGGAAGTGATGGCCCCGGCCGACGGGATTCCAGAAGAGATCATCGTCGATTTGACCGGCCTCGACGTCGGCGATGCGGTTCGCGCGTCCGATCTGGTCATGCCGGCGGGCGTCACCGTCACCGCGCATCACCGCGATGCGACCATCGCTTCGATCGGCATGTCGTCGGCCATGACGTCCGACGACGAAGCGGCGGAAGATACCACCGAAGTATAGCGGCGGGTATCCGCCGGGAGAGCAATCATGCTGATCCTGGCCGGTCTTGGAAACCCTGGCGCGACCTATGCCAAAAACCGGCACAATATCGGCGCCATGACGCTGGACGTGATTGCCGAACGGCGGCGATTTGGGCCCGAACGGCGCAAATTTTCCAGCCTCGTGCGCGAGGGCGACATTACCACGCCGAACGGCGACCTGCGCGCCTTGCTGCTTAAACCGCAGACCTTTTACAACGACAGCGGGCAGGCAATCAGCGCGGCGATGAGTTTTTACAAGCTCGCGCCCGCTGACGTGGTAGTGTTTTACGACGAGATCGACATGGCGCCCGGGCGTTTTCGCATGAAGACCGGCGGTGGCGCGGCAGGCAATAACGGCATTCGGTCTATCGCCGCCCACATCGGCCCCGATTTTCGCCGCGCCCGCCTCGGCACCGGGCATCCGGGACACAAAGATCGGGTGCTGGGCCACGTTCTTTCGGATTTTCATAAAGTGGAATGGCCTTGGGTGCGCGATTTGATGGCGGCCTGCGCGGACGCTCTTGCGTTGTTGGCCGTCGGCGACGACGAACGCTATCAGGCCGAAGTCATGCGCCTCGCACCCTCCGAAAAACTCGACCCGCGCGCCGCGGCGCGGGGCGAATAGGCGCGGGCGCCGTCAATGTTTCCGATCCTCGGTCCGTCGCTGATCTTGTCGATCATTTTGTGCGTTCACGTGGTACGCACCAATCAGCCGATGTATTGGCTGTGGGTCATTCTGGTGATCCCGTGGTTGGGCGCGATTATCTATCTGATCGCCGTCGTGCTCCCCGGCCTTACCGGCGGCTCGACCGCCCGCCGCGTGACCCGCGCCGCTCGCGACACGCTTGATCCCAATCGCGAGTACCGCGCGGCCAAGACCGCCTTCGACGACATCGCGACGGTGCATAACCAAATGCGCTTGGCAAAGGCCGCCGCCGACCTGGGACGCTATGAGGAGGCCGAAGGTTTCTATCGACAGGCCGCGCAAGGCGTCCACGCCGACGACCCGACTCTATTGCTCGGTCGCGCGACGGCCCTGATCGAACTGGGCCGCGCCGCCGAGGCCTTGCCGCTGATCGAGTCTCTGGGGCCCGACACGGCGGAGGGCCGAGCGCCCGCCGTCGCTCTGGCGCGAGGCCGCATCTTCGAAGCCTTGGGTCGCGTGGAAGAGGCCGACGCCGCCTATCAAGCCGCGGCGGGACGGTTGCCGGGCCTTGAAGGCCTGGGCCGCTATGCCGCTTTCCTCGCCCGCCAGGGCCGCGCCGACGAAGCCCGCGAGGCGGTCGCCGACATGGATCGCCGCATCGCCAAAACCAACCCCCGGTTCCGAGCCGAAGCCCGCGCTTGGCGCGATCTGGCGGCGCGGGCGTTGGCGGGCGGGTGAGCCTTGTGCTAGGTCGCGCGTCCTGTTTTCATTGATATGAAGGTCCCATGGCTCTGAACCGGGGGTTGGTTTTGGCGATGCGGCGATCCATGTCGGCGACCGCCTCGCGGGCTTCGTCGGCGCGGCCCTGGCGGGCGAGGAAAGCGGCATAGCGGCCCAGGC
>JANXWN010000468.1 GCA_025351125.1 Caulobacteraceae bacterium
CCTCACGCCAATAACCGCTTCAGCGACGATTTTAGCGACCGGCGGGATCGGCGGCCTCTACGCGGTCACCACCAATCCGGCGTCGGCGCGAGGCGAAGGGTTGGCCCTAGCTGCTCTGGCCGGCGCGCGGATCGTCGATCCGGAATTTGTGCAATTTCATCCCACCGCGATCGATTTCCCCGCCGATCCGGCTCCGCTGGCCACCGAAGCCCTGCGCGGTGACGGCGCGACTTTGGTCAATGCCGACGGCCGAGCTTTTATGGCCGGCTATGACCCTGCCGGGGATCTGGCGCCGCGCGATATCGTCGCCCGCGCCATCGAGTCCGAGCGGCGGTCGGGGCGCGGAGCCCTGCTTGACGCGCGCGCGGCGGTCGGCGCGCATTTCCCGCAGGCTTTTCCCGCCGTCTTCGCTCATTGCATGGCTGCCCAGATCGATCCGCGCCGCGACGCCATCCCGGTGCGGGCGGCGGTGCATTATCACATGGGGGGTGTGGAAACCGACGCACACGGACGAACCTCTTTGCCCGGGCTGTTTGCCGTGGGCGAGTGCGCCTCCACCGGCGTGCACGGGGCCAATCGCCTCGCCTCGAATTCGCTTTTGGAGGCGGCCGTGTTCGGTCGTCGCGCCGGGCTGGCGGCGCGCGACGCCGTCGATCCCGCCACGACGCCGTCGAGCGCTTTCGCTACTCCCGATTTGAGCGCGACGGATATGATCGAATTGCGCGCTCGGATGACCCGCGACGCCGGCGTTGTGCGCGATCGCGCCGGTTTAACCGCCCTTACAGCTTGGATCGACGAACACGTGGCGCGTCTTGGGCCGGTTCCGGTTTTGATCGCGGCGGATTTGATCGCGCAAGGCGCATTGGCGCGCCGTGAAAGCCGGGGCGGCCATTATCGCGCCGACTATCCCAACACCGACGCCGTCGGCGTGCAGACGGTGCGTACGCTCAATGCGGTCTCACCGGCGCGGCGCGCGGCTTGACGTTTTGAACGCCAACAGCCTTTCAGATCTTCTGATCGCACCGATCGTCCGCGCCGCCTTGTCCGAAGATCTCGGCCGCGCCGGCGATATCACCGGCCAGGCTTGCATCCCCGCCGACGCGCGCATGGCGGCGACATTCAGCGCGCGGCGCGCCGGCGTGGTGTCCGGCGTCGCCTGCGTGCGTTTGGCGATCCATGCCCTCGATCCCGCCGCGCGGATTGAGATCGTCGCGTCGGACGGCGAGCCGATCGAACCGGGCGCCATTATCGCGCGGGTGGATGCCAATGCCCGCGCGCTCCTCGCCGCCGAACGGGTGGCTCTCAACCTGCTGGGGCGGATGAGCGGCATCGCCACCCTGACGGCGGCCTATGTGGCATGCACCGACGGGACGCGCGCCACGATCATAGACACGCGCAAGACCACACCCGGCTTGCGAGCACTTGAGAAATTCGCGGTGCGCTGCGGCGGCGGGGCCAATCATCGTTTCGGCCTGGACGACGCCGTGTTGATCAAAGACAATCACGTCGCCGCGTGCGGCGGGGTGGCCGCCGCTTTGACGCGCGCCCGTGCTTGCGTCGGCCATATGGTCAAGATCGAGATCGAGGTGGACCGGCTCGCGCAATTGCGCGAAGCGTTGGAGCATCGTCCGGATGTGATCATGCTGGATAATTTCAGCCTTGAAGATCTTCGTGAAGCGGTCGCTTTAACGGCCGGTCGGGTCACGCTTGAAGCCTCCGGTGGCGTCGATCTGACCACCGTGCGCGCTATCGCCCAGACCGGTGTCGATCTGATTAGCGTCGGCGCTCTGACCCATTCAGCGCCAGTGTTGGATATCGGGCTGGACGCGGTTTAGGACGCGTCGGTTCAACCTGCGACCTTACCGCCCTATCCCAGCCGGAATCGCCCCTTGGCCAGCCCGGCGTCGATCTCGGCGATGACATCCGCCTCCGGCAGGGCGCTGGTGTCGATTACGTGGCCTTCCAAGGGCCCGAGATCCGCAAACCCCTCGAATATGTTCGGCGGGTAGTCGG
>JANXWN010000469.1 GCA_025351125.1 Caulobacteraceae bacterium
TAGTGGATCGCGGCATCGACGACCGGGCGGGAAACGGTGTTCGAACCGTGCGCAACGCCGCCGGCGCCGTCACGCAAATGTCCGCGGAACACAATGCGGGCGACGCAACCACCTATAAGGCCACCGGCGCGGTGGAAACGCCCGCGTGGGGCGGCAAGGCGCGCGTCAACCTGTCGTTTGAAAGTAGTCCCTATCGCTTGTTTCAGGACGATCATTCGCTGATCTCAACGATGTCGGACATCACCGATCTATTCGACGAGGCGAAGAAAACGCTCGAACTCGGTTTGCGCTACGATCACGATCTTGGGTCCCGAGCGGGCGTCGAGACGGTGTTGCTGCAACAATGGGGCAGAGACAGGCAAACTGACGATTTTGACGCGCCCGGCGATTCTCAGCGCTTTCATCTCGCCAAAAAGACCGGCGAAAGCATAGCCCGCGTTACTTTTAAGCTCGACCCAAGCCCGGCGATCTCCGTGCGCACGGGTATCGAAGCCGATTACAACCGGCTGAGCGCCCGAACACTTTACAGCGTGAACGGCGCGCCGCAATTCGTGCCGGCCGGCAATGTCTGGGTGACCGAAAAACGCGCGGAAGGTTTCTTTTCGGCGACGTGGCGGGTTCCGCCCAGCGTGGCGTTGGAAGCGGGCCTGCGGGTTGAAGCCTCGAAGATCGCCGCGACCGGCGATGTGATAAGCCGCCGAACCTTTGTTTATCCCAAGCCGCGCGCGGTCGTCACCTGGTCGCCCGACGGGGCCGACCAGGTTCGACTTCGCGTCGAGCGCGAGGTCGGTCAGCTTAATTTCGATGACTTCGCGGCGGGACAGGCGGCTTTGAGCAATAGCGCGGTTCACGTCGGCAACCCGAACATAACCCCGCAGAAGGCCTGGGTGTTCGAGGGAGCGTTCGAACGCAAAATGTGGGGTTCGGCGGATGCGACGGTCACCTTTCGACACGCCATCCTGAGCGACGTGATCGACCGCGCGCCGATCTACGCTCCCACCGGTGTGTTTGACGCGCCGGGCAATATCGGCGGCGGACGCAAGGACGAAGTCGTTCTGAGCGTGACCTTGCCGACCGACAAGCTTGGCATCCCGCGAGGCTTGGTGACCGGAGCCGCCACATGGCGTTGGTCGAGCGTCATTGACCCGACGACCGGCTCGCCGCGGGTCATATCGGGTTTGCACCCCTTCGATTCCGAACTGCACGTCTCGCAAGGCTTGCCGAAGCTTAAAACGACCTGGGGAATGGACGTCTATGGTCAATGGCGCGAGACCTATTATCGTTTCAACGAGATCGATACCGACAAGAAAAAAATCTATGTTTCGGTATTCGCAGATTACAAACCTCGCGTCGACACGTCGTTAAGGATCGAATTGGAAAACGCCAGTGGACGCGGCTTGAGCCATGGTCGCGACCTTTACCCGACCGTGCGTGGGCTCGGGAGTGCGCCCTCCACCGATCTGCGCACCCTGCATTCCGGACGCGGAATTTATTTGCGAATCCGCAAAACGTTCGGTTAACCCACGCCAAGAGCGTTACCGCGAATTAACTGGTGGAAGACGTCGCCGCCTGCGAGCCTTTGTGCCTCAAACGAGGGGACGGGACGTGAATCTGGGAGTCGCAACGGCCCTAGCCGTCGCGGTCGCCACGTCGGCGATCAGCGGCGTCACGGCTTATCCGGCGGCCTTTTTCGCCCCCTATCAGCCCAATACGGCGCTGGACATGGTCAGCCACCTGCCGGGTTTCAGCCTCGACATCGGCAATGCCGTACGCGGGTTCGGCGGCGCGGCGGGCAATGTGCTGGTGGACGGGGCGCGACCCACCTCCAAAGACGACGCCCTGGACGAAATTCTCAAACGCATTCCGGTTTCATCGGTTTTGCGCATTGAGATTATCCGCGGCGGCGCCCCGGGGGTCGACATGCAAGGCAAGACCGTGCTGGCCAACGTCGTGCGGCGTCACGACGGCAAAACCAAAGCGACCATCGCCGTGGCGGGCGATCGTTGGTACGACGGACGTCTCAAGCCGGCCCTGCGCCTGGAAGGTTCGAAGAGCATCGGCGCGACCAACATCGAGGCCTCCGTGCTGCTCGCCGGTTTTGTCGACGACGGCGCCGGCAACGGTACGCGCATCCAGCGCAACGCCGCCGGCGCGACGATCAATTCCGGGCCGGAACGTTCCGTCGGAGGCGGCGCAATTTATCGGGCGAACGCGTCGATCGAACGACCGGTCGCCGGCGGGAAATTAAAGCTGCACGGCTCGTTGGCGAAAAACCCCTATCGCTACCGGCAAGACGATCAACTCGTCCCCGCGGGCGAGCAACGCGAGCGTGATCGTCAAGACCAGGACACGGCCGAGATCGGGCTGAACTACGATCATTCGCTGGGAGGCAAGGCCAGCGTCGAGACCGTGCTTTTGCAACAGTTCGGACGAAACGATTTTACTAGCGACTTCGCTGCGCCCGGAGACCTGGAACACTTCTTCGTCGGAAAGAAGACCGGCGAAAGCATTGCCCGCGTGACTTTGAAGGCCCGCCCGAACCGGTTGTTGTCCCTCGAGGCGGGAGCCGAAGGCGACTTCAATACCCTCGTCGATCACACGGTGTTCGCCGTCAATGGCGCCGTCGTCGCTCTCCCCGCGGCCAACGTTCGGATCACCGAGACCCGCGGCGAAGGCTTCGCCACCGTGACTTGGCAAATGCGGCGGACCGTGACCCTGGAGTCGGGTCTTCGCGTCGAAGCATCCAAAATCGCGGCCTCCGGCGACGTCGTTAGCGGTCGAACCTTCGTCTTCGCCAAGCCGCGCGCCGTCGTCACTTGGTCGCCCGACGACGACGATCAGGTGCGGGCGCGCGTCGAACGGGAGGTCGGTCAGCTGAACTTCGACGATTTCGCCGCCGGTCAAGCCACTTTGGCCGACGGCGCGGTGCAGGCGGGCAATCCTAATTTGACGCCGGAACAAGCCTGGGTGTTCGAGGGGGCCTACGAACGCAAATTCCTCGGCGGCGCGGACGCCACGATCACTGCGCGCCACTATCGCTTAACCGACGTGATCGATCGCGCGCCGGTGTTTGGCGCGTCAGGAGTGTTCGACGCGCCGGGCAATATCGGCGGCGGGCGCAAGGACGAGGTAGCCTTTTCGCTGACCTTGCCGACCGACAAGCTCGGCATCCCCCGCGGCCAAGTGACCAGTCAGGCGACATGGCGATGGTCGAGCGTGACCGATCCGACCACCGGACTGCAACGCTCCATTTCCGGGCTCAAGCCGGCGGATGCCGAGGCGCATTTCACGCAAGGCTTGCCGAAATGGAAGCTGACTTGGGGGGGTGACGTCATCGACCAGTGGCGCCAGACTTTTTACCGATTCAACGAAATCGACACTGATCAACTCAAAATCTACGTCAGCCTGTTCGCCGAATATAAGCCGCGTCAAGACCTCGCGATTCGCGTCGAAGTCGCCAACGCTTCGGGGCACGGATTTGAGCATACGCGACAAATCTATCTGGGCCCGCGCAACACCGACGGCTTGAACTTGACCGACATTCGCAACGTGCACGCCGGTCGCGGCATCCATTTGCGGATCCGCAAAACCTTCGGCTGACGCGCGTCGGCGACGGCGGGACCGTCAGGCGCGCTCGACCACGTCG
>JANXWN010000004.1 GCA_025351125.1 Caulobacteraceae bacterium
CACGTCAGGTCCAGTGACGTACATGTATGACGTGTCCTTCACCATGAAGATGAAATCGGTCATGGCGGGGGAATAGACGTCTCCGCCGGCGCACGGCCCCATAATTACGCTGATCTGTGGAATAACGCCGCTGGAAAGGACGTTTTGCAGGAAGATATCGGCGTAACCGGCCAGGGAGTCGACGCCCTCCTGAATACGCGCGCCACCAGCGTCGAACAGGCCGACAATCGGCGCGCCGTTGCGGGCGGCCATTTCCTGCACCTTGACGATCTTTTCGGCCTGCGCCTTCGAAAGCGATCCGCCGATGACGGTGAAATCCTTGGAAAACACATAGACCACGCGACCGTTGACCGTGCCCCAGCCGGTCACCACGCCGTCGCCCGGAACACGTTGCTTTTCCATGCCGAAATCGTGGCTGCGATGTTCGACGAACATGTCAAATTCTTCGAAGGAATCTTCGTCGAGCAATATGTCCAGACGCTCGCGCGCGGTGAGCTTGCCTTTGGCGTGCTGGGCGGCGATGCGTTTTGCGCCGCCGCCGGCGCGTGCTTGGTCTCGTCGGCGGTTCAATTCGGCAAGATTGTTTTGCACGGCGGCGCTTCCCCTTGACGGTAAACGGTTCGGCCTAACGATCATCCGTGATCGTGACAAGTTCACGCGTCGTCAGCCGAGGGCGCGAAACCACGCCGCGAGCATGGTCGTCTCGTTCGCCATCCGAGCGGCGTGGGCCGCCGACTCGTCATCGACACCCCAGCGTTCCGCTTGGAAAGTTTCGTCAAGACGCGCCGCGGCAACGGCATTTTGCGCGTCGATGCGCCCGGCTCGCAGCGCCAAAACCAAGATAGCCGAACCGAACAACGAGGCGCCGAAGGCCAACCCGGCGAGGTCGAACGGTGTGGTCGACTCGGCCAGCGCGGTGACGCCGGCCAAGACTTCGGGGGACTGTAGTCGATGAGCGATCCCCGCCGTGCGTACGAACGGCAAGCCCAAATCGTCACGCGCCCAGACCAGCAACGGACCCCAGACCTCCGTCTGGCGTTTGATCAGACTTGCCGGAGCTTCCGCAAAATAGCAAAGCAGATCGGCGCCGGCGTAACGGACAAACTCACCGACGGTCTCGCCGCGTCGGTCGGCGACACCGTCGATGGCGGTGTGCGCCAAGCGTGTGGCGTGCATGCCGGCAAGGACGACTTGGTCGCCTTGCGCGCCCCATTCCGTGCAAATCAAGTGGGCCAAGGCGGCGGTCGGCGCCGTCAACGGTCGTCCCGCCGGAGTGCGCGCCGCCCGGCCATCCAGCATCACCCCAAAACCGCCGTCAACGGCCGCAGCGGCGGCGGCTTTATAGAAACGCCGAATGCGGACCGGCATTTCCGGAGCATGAGCCATTATTAGTCCTTATCGCTTAATATCGCTGCGCGACGGAATGGTAACCCGCTCGCGTTCAAATGGCTGCATACGGCAGTCTATCACACACGGAGCGGCGATTTGGCACTTGATCGCGACCTACAAGCGGCCATCGCGGTCACCCGGTTGGGGCTAGGCGCCCGGGCCGGCGACATCGCCGCCGCGCGCAATGATCCGCAAAGCGCCTTGCTGTCGCAAATCCGCGAGAGCGGGGCCGATCAACCGGCATCGTCCGGCGCCACGTCGGTTGATCGTTTCGGCGCTCTGCTCGCCTACCGTCAGGAAAAGCGAGACGCCAAACCGGCGGGCGATCCGAAAACGCCGGCGGTCAAGGCCGACATTAAAATGCTGCGCCAGGACGCCGGCGAGGATTTTTTGGCGCGCGTGCGCCTTGCGGCGGTAACCGACGCGGGGTTTCGCGAACGTTGGGCTCTGTTTTGGGCCAACCATTTTACCGTTTCGGCCGCCAAGATCACTACCGCCGGTTTGGTGGGCCCGTTTGAGGACGAAGCCATTCGCCCGCACGTGTTTGGACGGTTTGAAGACATGTTGGCCGCATCCTCGCGCCATCCGGCGATGCTGCTTTATTTAGATCAAGCCCGCTCAATCGGACCTGATAGCCTGGCGGGGGTTCACCAATCGGGCGCCGGCAAGGCGGTCGGCTTGAACGAAAATCTGGCCCGTGAAATCATGGAGTTGCACACCGTTGGCTTGAACGCAGGCTACACGCAGGCGGACGTGACCGAGTTCGCGCGCGCCATGACCGGCTGGAGCGTTGCCGGGCGGGATGATCCGCAAGGGCGCGCGGGTCAATTTGTGTTTCGAGAACGCGCGCACGAGCCGGGCCAGCGGACGATTTTGGGTAAACGTTACGGCGACGACGGCGTCAATCAAGCGCGCGCGGTGCAGCGCGATCTGGCCACCAACCCACAGACTGCCCGTCATCTCGCCACTAAAATCGCCCTCCATTTCGTGGCCGACGATCCGCCGACGTCGCTCGTCGCGCGGTTGCAAGGGGCGTGGACGAACAGTAACGGCCATTTAGGTGAGGTCGCCAGGGCCTTGATCACCGCGCCGGAAACTTGGAGTCCGACGGCGGCGAAATTTAAGACGCCTTATGAATTTTTGGTGTCAAGTTGGCGGGCCGCGGGAACTTCGCCCGACACCATCATGGCGGTCGCACCAATCCTCAGCGCGATGGGTCAAAAACCGTTCAGCGCCCCCTCCCCCAAAGGCTGGCCCGAAGAAACCGCCGCCTGGTTAGCGCCGGACGCGGTGATCAAACGCATGGATTGGAGCGAGATGTTCGCCGCTCAAACCATTGGCGACCGCGATCCGCTGCAAATTGCGCAGAACAGTTTGGGCGCGCGCCTGACGCCCCTGACCGCCAAGACCATCGCCAGAGCCGAAACCCGCGCCGAAGGCCTCGCCATATTGTTTATGAGTCCGGAGTTTCAACGCCGATGACGCTGACCGCCCTCTCCCGCCGCACCGCTCTCAAGGGCGCCCTCGGTTTGGGGATTTCCATTGACTTCATGGCCGCCCGCGCCTTCGCCGATTCGGAAGGCGCCGAGGCGCGAAAACGATTGGTGGTGATTATCTGTCGCGGCGGTCTGGACGGCTTGTCGCTGTCGCCGCCGGTCGGCGACCCGCACTATGCAGGTCTCCGCGGCGCCATCGCCTTGCCGGGCTTCAGCGCGAGTGGCGGGGCGTTGAGGTTGGACGACACGTTTGGGCTGCACCCCGCCATGACCGCGACCCACGCCCTGGCGCTGAGGGGCGAGGCGCGCATTGCGCCGGCGGTGGCCACGCCGGACCGCGAACGGTCTCACTTCGAGGCGCAGGATGTGCTCGAGAGCGGCGCGGCGGTGGTTTATGGCACTTCGTCCGGTTGGCTCAACCGCGGCCTAAGCGCCATGGGACCGGCGGGCCGGGTCAAGGCGATTTCGATGGGGCCGACCGCGCCGTTGATCTTACGCGGGCCCGTCGAAGCGGCGTCGTGGTCGCCGGGCGGCGGCGCGCAGCTCGATCACCGTCTACCAGGCATTCTCACCGATCTTTATGCGGACGATCCGTTGTTGGGACAGGCGCTCGCCGCAGGCATGGCCACGCAAGCGATGGCCAAGGTTGCTCAATCCGATGTCGCGCGCGCCGCGACGATGACCACGAACACGGACGTGGCCGCGCCATTGCAACAGCAAACGCGTAAACTCGGCGCCATTCTCGCCGCCTTCATGACCCAACCGGGCGGCCAGCAGGTGGCGGCGGTGTCGATAGACGGCTTTGACTCGCACGCCAACCAATTGGGACTGATCCACACCCGGCTTGCCTACGTCGACGCCTTTATCGACGGCTTGGCGAGCGGACTGGGGACTGCTTGGCCCAACACCGTTGTCGTGATGGCCACGGAGTTTGGCCGCACCGCCCGCGTCAACGGCACCGCTGGCACCGATCACGGCACGGCGTCGACGGCGCTAATACTTGGCGGAGCGATCAGAAAGGGCGGACTGATCGGAGATTGGCCGACGCTCGCGCCGGCCAAACTCTACGAAAGTCGCGACACCGCGCCCACTCTCGACATGCGCGGCCTGTTCAAGGGCGTATTGCGTGATCATATGGGCGTCGATCGCGCGGCGCTGGACACCACGGTGTTTCCCGGCAGCGCAGGCATAGCGCCGACCGTGGGGCTGGTGGGATGAGAGCCTAATCCTCCATTACCGCGTTTAGCCCGTCGACCGCCTCCAAAAACTCTTCCTTAAACGTCTGAACGACCTGACCTGCAGAACGCACGGAGTCGATCAGCCCGACGCCCTGGCCGACGAAATAGGTCACCATCTCGCGAGCCTTTGGATTACCGGCGGCGGCCGAGCGTTCAATGCCGCGCATTGCCGGCTCGCTGAGTAAACTCTGCAGCGGCATCGGCAAGGGCCCTGGGCTGGCGGGATCGCGCTCCCACGCTTCGGTCCAAGACGAGCGGAGCTGGCGGGCCGGCTTGCCTGTACGGCTTTTCGAACGCACCGCGTCGCGAGAACCCGCTTCGATCATTTTTTCGCGGAAGATTTCGCTGGTTTCCGACTCCATCGTCGCCAACCAAACCGATCCGGTCCACACCCCCGCCGCCCCCATCGCCATGCAAGCGGCCATCTGACCGCCGGTCATGATTCCCCCGGCCGCCAAAACCGGGACGGCGCGGATTGACTTGATCGCTTTGATCACCTCAGGCACGAGCACGAGCGTCGATACCTCGCCGCAATGGCCGCCAGCCTCGGTTCCCTGAGCGACCAGTATATCCACCCCGGCGTTGACTTGGCGGACAGCGTGCTCTTTAGCCCCGACCAAAGCGGCGACGGGGACGCCATGCCGCTTTCCCATCGCGATCATCGCCGCCGGGGGCACGCCCAAGGCATTGGCAATAAGCTTGATCGGAAACTCGAAGGCTGCATCCAACACCTCCATCGCTCGCGACGGATCGAAGGGCTGAGGTTGGTCGTCGCGAACGGGACGTTCGGGCACGCTGATGCCCGCGCTTTGCAAAAGCGCCTGAGTAAACGCGCTGTGTCGTTCCGGCACCCGGGCCTTTAGGCTGTTATAGGTGACGTTGCTTTCGCCCGCCGTCGCCATGTTTTGCGCAATCAAAACGTCTATGCCGAACGGCTTGCCGCCGGCGTGATCTTCGATCCACCGCATTTCCTCGCGCACCGACTGGGGTGAATGCGCCGTGGCCCCGAAAACGCCGAAGCCGCCCGC
>JANXWN010000038.1 GCA_025351125.1 Caulobacteraceae bacterium
TCGCGCAGGATATCGTCGCGCACGAGAGAGGCCAGGATCGGTGTCCCTGCCATATCCGGCACCAGACCCCATTTGATCTCCAGCACGGCGAGACGGGCGTCGGGAGCGATATAGCGCATGTCGGCGCCGAGCATGAGTTGAAAACCACCACCAAATGCGACGCCGTGCACGGCGGCGATGACCGGAACTGGGATCTCGCGCCACACCCAGGCAACATATTGCGCGCGGTTGGCGATGCCGTGCGTGCGCGCGACCAGGCTGGATTGAGAGGCCGCCCCGTTCGATTGCGCGGCCGGCCCGGCCGCCATCTGACCAAAATTTCCCATATCGAGGCCGGCGCAAAACGCGCGACCTTCGCCCGACAACACAACCGCCCGCAATCCCGGTTCGGTCTTCAACCGCTCGCCCACCGCGACGAGAGCCTCGAACATGGCGTTGTCCAAAGCATTCATCTTGTCGATGCGGATCATTCGAACGTCTGCGACGCCGTTTTCGATGGTAATCGCGATACGATCATTCATAGCCCGTCTCCCCGCCGTCTTTTCAAGATTTCGATCCGCGCACCGCGCCGATCGTCAGAGCGGCTAGCACGCCGCCGGTAAGCATGTACGGCAATGCGCCCGGCACCAAGATATGAAGGTTCAATCCGACCGCACAGACGCCGACCGTCGCCAACGCGGTGAGCGTAAGCCATAGATCGGCGGCAAATATCTTCACCAGCAGAACAACGGTGGCGCGGATGACGCTCATACGGACACCGGCGCACGCCTGGACCGAACCCAGGCCGACAGCGCAAGGCCGGTCAGTAAAAACAACGCCACGAGCGCCGGTATCGCCAAATCACCGCCAACCCATGGCGCGCCTAATCCTTCGCAGCACCAAAATACGCCAAAGCCGGTCAACAGGGCGCCAACCACGAATTTCAACGTGTTTTCCGGTATCCGCGACAGTGGCTTGCGCACGACGACGCCGATCGCCAACACAAGGATACACGCGGCGCCCGCTCCGACCGCCGCGGGAAGTAACAGGCCTGGTCTCGCGCCCAAAGCCAAAACGATGAAAACCACCTCTGTTCCTTCTAGCAGAACCGCCTTGAAAGCCGCTAAGGCCGCGACGCCGTCGGCCGCTCTGTCGGTGAGGGTCGGTGTTTGACGTAACGCCGCGGTTTCCGCCGCGAAGGTCGCCGCTTCGTCGTGCAAGGCAAGAGCGCCGCCGGCGCGCAGGATGGCTTTACGCAGCCAACCCAAGCCGAAAACCAACAGCAATATCCCGATAGCCAGTCGAAGGCCCGGCAAGGAAATCTGCGCTAGAACGGGACCGAACAAAACCACCGCGATCGCCAAAACGACGAGAGCGGCGCCGGTTCCCAACAGTGCGGGGCGAAGGCCCCGCACCACGCTGACGGCCAAAACGATCGTAAATGCCTCGACGACTTCCACCGCCGAGGCCAGGAAGGCCGCCCCTACTGTAGGTGCGAATGTGTTGATGTTTGTCATACGCCCCAATTAAGCTCAAGACTGCACGGAAGCAAAGCGATCGCAAGATGCGCACAACCATCACACAGCCGTCACGGTCTTGCGCGACAAAGCGATCTAACCGGTCGGCCGAGCCGTCCGACCCAATCCAAGGAATGCTCGATGAATAAAATTTCCACCTTAAGCCTCTTCTCCGTCCTGACCTTCGCCTTAGGCTTCACCACCGCCTGCGGGCAGGCGGCGCCCGGGGCGTCAAGGTTGAGCGTAGTGGATCGGATCGGCGGGCCAGACGGTGGCTGGGATTATGCAAGTTTCGATTCGGCGCGACGGCGGGTTTATGTCGCTCACGGATCGAGCGTTATGATGATTGAAGCGGACACCGGGAAGGTGACGGCGAATTTCGCCGCCGGAACCCATCTGCATTCCGTTCTGACAATTCCCGGCAGTGATCGGCTTTTGACAACCAACAGCGGCGATGACAGCGCCCGCCTGCTGAACGCCGCGGACGGAGCTTTGATCGCCTCGGTGCCGACCGCCAAAGACCCGGACGCAGCGATATATGATCCGTCGTCGGGGTTGGTCTTGGTCATGGGCGGCGACAGCGGCACGATCACCTTTGTCGATGTCAAGGCGGCGAAGGCCGTCGGCACGCTCGTCGTCGGCGGCGCGTTGGAGTTTCCGGCTCTCGACGGGACGGGCAAATTGTTCGTCAATGTCGAAACAAAAAACGAGATTGCGGTGATCGATTTGGCGACCCGCGCGGTGACGACCCGCTATCCATTGGCCGGCTGCGTGGCCCCGACGGGATTGGCCTATGTCCAGGGCGGACGGTTGGTGTCGGCTTGCGCCAACGGCGTCGCGAAAATCCTCGATGCGGCTTCCGGCAAGGACTTGGCCACGTTGAAAATTGGCGCGCGGCCCGATGCCGTTCTCTATGACGCCACCCGTGGCCTCGCTTATGTCCCCTCGGGCATGACCGGAACCATGGCGGTCATCGCCTTGTCGGGCCCGCGCGACAACAGCGTGATCGACAGCGTTGTGACGCAAGTAGGCGCGCGCACCGGCGCCGTCGATGAAAAGACCGGCCGCATATATCTGCCGGCGGCTCAATACGTCCTGCCAGTCCCGCAAGGACAACGCCCGACGACCAAGCCGGGGACATTTCAGGTCTTGGTGCTTGATCGCCGATAAGGCTCGCTTAAGGTTGCCCTTCGATTTTGCGGGAGGGACTTGATGTCTGAAGTCGGGGCGATCACGTATTTGGCCGACATTCCGCGCGTCCAGGCCGTCGCGCGCGGCGCTGCCGTGGCCGTCGCGTTCGAGGGTCACACGACGACCTTCGCGCAACTCGACGCCCGGTCCGACAGGCTGGCGGACGCATTGCGGGCCGTAGGGGCGGGCCCCGGGTCGCGTGTCGCGGTGCTCAGTAAAAACCACGATTCTTGGTACGAGCTGATGTTCGGGGCGGCTAAGGCGCGCGCCTGTTTGGCGCCTATCAATTGCCGCCTCGCGCCACCGGAAATCGCTTATATTCTGCAAGACGCGGCGCCGACGGTGCTGTTCGTCGGCGCCGATTTTCTGGTCTTGGCGCGGTCCGTCGCGGCGACGTTGGACAACCCGCCGATCTTGGTGGCCCTCTACGGCGACCATTCGGATTTTGCCCACTATGAGACCTGGCGAGACGGTGCGCCGAAAGCGAAGACGCCAATTAGCCCGCAAGACGACGACGATCTCTTGCAACTTTATACCTCGGGCACCACCGGGCGTCCCAAGGGCGTCGTGCTCAGCAACCGCAATTATCGTAGTTTCTTAGGTGAGATTCCGCAGGTGGATGGCTTTAGTTATGCGCCTGAAGAAACGGTGATGATCGTCATGCCGCTGTTCCATGTGGCCGGCACGAATGTCAGCTTTGCGGCGCTCGCGCAGGGTTCCAGCGTCGCTCTAGTCGCCGATTTCAATCCCGCGGCGGCGTTAGAGATGATGGTGAACGATCGGATCGCCCACGCCTTTCTCGCCCCCGCGATGATCTTGATGATGCTGCAATCGCCGGGTGCGGGCGCGCTTAAATTCCCTTTTTTGCGGACTATTTCCTATGGCGCCGCGCCCATTTCAGAGGATGTATTGTCGCGCGCCCAGGCAACCTTCGGCTGCGGTTTCGTGCAGTTTTACGGCATGACCGAGTCCGTCGGAGCCGGGACGTATTTGTCGCCCGCCGCCCACGCTTTGCCCGGAAAGCTCACCTCGTGCGGACGCGCGTGGCCGGGAATGCAGGTCAAAGTCGTCGATCCAGCGGGGGCGGAGGTCGACGACGGCGTGATCGGTGAAATCGTTTCCAAAGGCGAAATGGTCATGAAGGGGTATTGGAACAATCCGTCCGCGACGGCGGAAACCGTGGTCGACGGTTGGCTGCATACCGGTGACGCTGGTCTGCGCGACGCCGATGGCTTCTTCTATATTCACGACCGGATGAAGGACATGATCGTCAGCGGTGGAGAGAACGTCTATCCGGCCGAGGTCGAAAACGCGATTCACGGCTGCCCAGGCGTCGCCGACGTCGCGGTGATTAGCGTGCCGTCCGAGCGGTGGGGCGAAGAGGTCAAGGCCATTATCGTGGCCATGCCAGGCACCGCGCCGACTGAAGAGGCCGTCATCGCTTGGGCTCGCGCCCATATCGCCGCTTTCAAGGCCCCCAAGTCGATCGCCTTTATTGATGTCTTGCCGCGCAACGCCTCGGGCAAGATCCTCCGCCGCGAACTGCGCGCGCCGTATTGGGCGGGCCGAGAGCGGGCTGTAGGGTAGGGCCCAGTCCACCGGGCGAATGATTTTTTGGTCACGAACCGCGCGAACGACTTGCACCACCGATCACCCTGTTAAGGGCGCGTGGCGCACCCTTGCCATGTCGCCCGGTTTCCCCTCTAACCACCCGCGCGCGGATGTGGCGGAATTGGTAGACGCACTGGTTTTAGGTACCAGCGCCGTGAGGCGTGGAGGTTCGAGTCCTCTCATCCGCACCATTCCCTTAACCTTGCGTTGCGTGGGGCTTGAGAGGGCCGGGGCGCCGTGACATAAGGCCCCCCTGCTTTCGCGCCGCCGGCCAGGACAGGTCTTGGCGGCTTTTTGTTTCGGCGCGAGCGTCGGCTTGAGCCTCGAAATCTTAGGATATGACGATGCAAGTTGTAGAGAAACTGAACGAAGGCTTGAGCCGCAGCTATGGGGTCATGGTGCCGGCGACGGAACTTGGCGCGGCCCTCGAGGCGCGGATCGCCGAAATATCGCCGACCTTGACATTGAAGGGTTTTCGTCCGGGCAAGGTGCCCGCCGCTCACGTCCGCCGGCTCTACGGCAAGGGCCTGATGAGCGAAGTGATCGATAAAACGATCAATGAAACGTCACAAAAAATCCTAGCCGACAACCAATTGCGCGTGGCCTCGCCACCCGATTTTAAGCCGGTTTCTGATATGGAGCAGGTGTTGGGCGGCAAAATTGATCTGTCTTATGATCTCGAGGTTGAGATCATGCCTGATTTTGAGCCGATGGATGTTTCCACGCTCAAACTGACCCGTCCGGTTTACAAGGCCGAAACGGCGGAGCTGGATGACGCCCTAGCCGAAATTGTCACCGCCAACCGCACCTATGAGCCGCGCGGCGGTAAGTCGCCCAAGGCCCAGGACGGCGACCAGTTATTGATTGATTTTCTTGGTCAAATAGACGGCGTGGCCTTTGAGGGCGGGACGGCGCAAGACACGGAGATCGTGTTGGGCGCCGGGCGCTTTATTCCCGGCTTCGAGGAGCAGTTGGTCGGCGTCGCCGCCGGCAAGGATGTAACGGTCAATGTCATTTTTCCCGGCGACTACAGCGCCGAAAACTTGGCGGGTAAGGCGGCGGTGTTCGCTGTCAAGGTGAAGGAAGTCCGTGCCGCCAAGGCCGCCACCGCCGACGATGCTTTGGCCGCACAACTTGGTTTTTCGGATTTGGCGGCCCTCAAGGACGCAATTCGCGCCAACGTCGAGCGCCAATATGAACAGGCGTCGCGGTTCAAATTGAAGCGCGCCTTGTTGGACGCGCTGGACGGCCGGCACGACATTCCCTTGCCCGCACGCATGGTCGAGGCCGAATTTACCGGCATTTGGCAGCAGGTCGAAAAGGACAAGGCCGGAGGCGAGGAGTCTCCCGAGGACGCCGGCAAGTCGGAAGACGATTTACGAAAGGAATATCGCAAGATCGCCGAACGGCGCGTGCGTCTCGGTCTCGTCCTGGCGGAAATCGGTCGGCGCGACAATGTTCTCGTCACCGAGGCCGAACTCGGCGCCGCGATGCGCGAAGAGGCGATGAAATATGGCGGACAAGCCCAGCAAATCTTTGATCTTATGCGGCAAAACGCGAACATCCAAAACCAAATGCGAGCCCCCTTGTATGAAGAAAAGGTCGTTGATTTGATCATCGGTCGGGCGACGGTCGCGGATAAGGCCGTTTCCAAAGATGAATTGTTGCAAGACGACGATATGCCGGAAGGCTACGGCGCCGACGACGCGCCGGTCAAACCGAAGGCGGGGGCTAAGAAGGCTAAGGCGCCGGCGAAAGCGCCCGCGGAAAAAGCCGTTGCGTCGGCCACTAAACCCGCCGTCGAAAAACTTCCGAAAACCAAGGCGGCGGCCAAACCCAAAGCGGCGAAGGCGCCGTAACAGCGCGGGATTTTTCCTCTCGTTTGCCTAGGAGGTCGAAGCCAAGGTTCAGCGCAGTCCGGGGTGGGTCCTTGGGGCCCGCTTAACAGTCCAACCCGCTTCCTTCGCAAGTCGCCCTCGCCGGCAGAGGGGAGGGCGACTCGCGACCCTTGCAACCGCCCTGGCGCGAGGCGATATCAGAAGCCTCAAATGAAAGGCCCCTTCATGTATGATTCCCATCCCACCTCCCTCAATCTCGTGCCGATGGTGGTCGAGCAGTCGAGTCGCGGCGAGCGCGCCTTCGATATCTTCTCGCGCCTGCTGCGTGAGCGGGTGATTTTTCTCAACGGCCCGGTCGAAGACGGCATGTCAGCGCTGATTTGCGCCCAATTGCTTTATCTGGAATCGGAATTCCCAAAGAAGCAAATCGATATGTACATCAATTCGCCCGGCGGCGTGGTGACTTCGGGACTGGCGATCTACGATACCATGCAATACATCCGCTGCCCTGTGGCGACGACCTGTATGGGCATGGCCGCCTCGATGGGCTCGTTTCTGCTCATGGCCGGTGAACCGGGTTTGCGGGTCGCCCTCCCCAACGCTCGAATTATGTTGCACCAGCCGTCCGGCGGATTTCAGGGCAAAGCCTCTGATATCGAGCGTCATGCCGAAGACATCATCAAAACTAAGCGACGCTTGAACGAAATATACGCCAAGCATTGCGGACGGACCTACGACGAGGTCGAGAAAACCCTTGATCGGGACCATTTCATGAATGCCGAAGAAGCCAAAGCGTGGGGAATCGTGGATCAAATCCACGACACCCGCGCGGCCTCGGAAGCGGCGGCGGCTTCGTCTTAAGACTTGAGAGCCTGTTCGATCAGGGCGATCAGGACCGAACCTTGATGGTCCGTGTCCACCTTGAAGCGTTTGAAATCGTCGCCTTCGGTCAGCCGGACGTCGGCATAAAAGCCGCTCGGATCGTCGTGGAAATGCATGAAGGCTTTTGATCGGCGGTAAAATACGCCTGGGCACCGTTCCTGCAGATCAGGCAGCGCTCGCAGCCGCCGCAAAACCGTTGCGAGCCGTTCTAACGTCTGGGGACCGGCGTGTTTCATGGCCGTAGCGCGAAAACGCGCAATCGGGGCTGTTCGGCGTGCGTTAGCATTTCGCGATCACCGGCGGAGTCACCGTAGGCGGCGACAAGTCGAAAATCTTCGCCATAGGCTTCGGCTAGACGTTTTACTTTTTCGGCTCCGCGACAATTGGGACCGTCGAGTGCGCCGGTGATCTTCTGTTGGTCGTCGAGCGCCAAGCGTGTGCCGATCAAATGATCGGCGCCGAGAACGTCAGCGAACGGGGCGATGAGAATCTCCGGCGACGCAGTAACGATCACCAGATGCGCCCCGCGTTCGCGCCAGTCTCGCCAACACCGCACCGCATCCGGCCGCAACAGGCTGAGCGATTGCGCCCCTGCAAACCTCCCGGCCTCATTTTCGAGGTTTTGTCGCGACACCCCGCGCAAGAATTCACCGATCACCGCAGCCTTGAGGCGACCGCGATCGCGATTGCAACCGTAACGAATCACTTCGGGTACAAGTCGAAGCATACCCAGCCCGTAGCGCATCGCGCCTGCGCGCCACGCCAAAAAGGCGGTGAAACTGTCCTTGCAGGTCAGCGTTCCGTCGAAATCAAAGGCGACGATAGGGCGAAATGTCGCATTCGACTGGCGTAAATTGGCGATAGTCTCCATTATAAAGGTGTACACCCGTTAGTCTGCGGGCGTCGCAGACGCAACGAAGCTTCGCGCCTCGCGTTTGAAACGTCCGTAGGGTTGTGATCCGCGCAGGGATCGGGGAATGTCGAGACTACCGGTTTCCGTGCGTGCATCGCGGGACCTAAACGTCTGAAATGCAAGCGAGGGATATCCACTCGCTTCTGTGCGGATGTGTCGGAGAGTGAGAAGCGACGATGACCAAGGCCGCTAGTGGCGACAGCAAGAGCACACTTTATTGCTCCTTTTGCGGCAAGAGCCAGCACGAAGTGCGCAAGCTCATTGCCGGCCCGACCGTGTTTATATGCGATGAATGCGTCGAGCTTTGCATGGATATCATCCGTGAAGAGCACAAAATCACCTTCGTCAAATCCAAGGATGGCGTGCCGACGCCGCGCGAGATCCGTGACGTCCTTGACGACTATGTGATCGGGCAGGAGCACGCCAAAAAGGTGCTCTCGGTCGCGGTGCATAACCACTACAAACGCCTTAACCACGCGCAGAAAAACACCGACGTCGAACTGGCCAAGTCGAACATTCTGCTGGTTGGCCCGACCGGGGTCGGTAAG
>JANXWN010000044.1 GCA_025351125.1 Caulobacteraceae bacterium
CGCTCAAGGTCGAGGTCAGACCCGTCGTCACCGTCGCGCCGGCAGCCGCGTAGTCGGCATCTATCACCGAGGCGGTCAGACCCGCCCCCGATTCTACCCGCACGATCAGGCCCAGAGCGACAAGCCGTTTGACCGCGTCGGCAGTAGCGGCGACGCGCGTTTCCCCCGTGCGACGTTCTCTGGTCACGGCCAGTAGGGTCATGGCTTAAAGCTCTAGTGGCCGTCAGAAGGTTTGGAGCGCAGGAAAAATAATCCCGCCGCCGACAATATTATCGTGGGAACCAGCGACCCGACGAAGCCCGCCTTAGTGCAGAACAACAAAGCAAAAAACAACAAAACCGTGGCGATGTGCAACGATCCCCATTTCGCCAGGGCGCCAAACCGGCGATACGTCGCCTCGTGTTCCGATACGTTCATCTGCCCGTGATGATAGTCGGACTCGGCTTGAGCCATGGAAGGCAATCCCTATTTTGCGGCGCGGCGGACGTTATGGTGGTGCTACACCAGCCAGATGCCGGGCTCAAGCAGGCCAGACCGCCAACAATGTTCGCAAGGCGGCGACGAGGGCAAGCGGTTGATCGGCCATGACATGGTGCGCGCTATCGGGAATGACGATCCGGGGCGCCGAAGCGGGCATAAGATCCGGCATGTCGCGGCGCAAGCCACCAGGAGCGGTGAGGGCCGATCGCTCGCCTACGATGTGAGCGATGCGGGCGACGTCTCGCCCGGCGAGATCCTTAAATTCGTCCTGATTGAACTTCGGCATCATCATCGGGTCGAACCGCCACGTCCAACCCGGCGACCCGTCAGGCTGGAGCACGCGTTTAAGCGCGCGGCGCGCGATGAAATCGGTGATCGCCAAATCGCCGGGAATTTGCGGTGGCATAAACCGAAATCGCGCCAGCGCCTCGGCTAAGGTCGCGTAGACGCGATGGGGCTTGTCACGGGCGAAAGGATCGCGCCAGCGACCCGGCGCGCCCCCCGCGGCGATGGTTTCGTTTTCCATCCGGGCAATTTCTTCGGCGTTCGGCGGGCCGCCGAAGCCGGTGTCGACGAGAATGCCGGCGCGCATCCATTCGGGATATCGCGTCGCCGAATAGAACACCACCGCGCCGCCGAACGAGTGCCCGATGAAGACCGGGGCCTCTGGCCCGTCGTACAGCCCGGCGGCCCACGCGCAACCGTGTAGCTCTTGCGCATAGGTTTCGAAGCTATAGGTCTCTCGCCAGTCCGAAGCGCCCATCCCCGATAGCGAAAGGGCGGCCACGCGATAGTCGTCGGAAAAAAATGGGGCGATGAAGCTCCACCAATCGGCATGCGCGCTATTGCCATGAACGAACAATAGGCCCGGCTTGCCACGGGTTCCCCAGGCCAGAAGTTCGATGTCGGCGCCCAGCACCGAGACAACCGACCGTTCGGGCGCGCGCGCCAGCGCCGCGTCGAACCAAATCTGTCCGGCGGGCTGCGCGCCGTGGAATTCTGCCAGCGGCGATTGCGCCGCCGGAGAGTTTCTGGGATCTAAGTCATCGGCCATGGCGACCTATTCGGCGGCCAAGGGACGTGCCCCGCGTTTGACAGGCTTAGGTGGGGTGCCTTCTCGCGGCGTGATGAAACGGCCAAGACGCGGAACAAGCCACGCTTCGAAAGAGTCCAGCACTTCGTAAACGACCGGAACTAGAACCAGAGAGATCAGCGTCGATGTGATGAGGCCGCCAATCACCGCCACGGCCATGGGTTGTCTGAACTCCGACCCTTTGCCCAGGGTAAAGGCGGTCGGCGCCATGCCCGCCATCATGGCCAGCGAAGTCATGACGATGGGGCGCGCGCGTTCGCGACAGGCCTCAAGAAGGGCATTGCGTTGGGACATGCCCTCACGCTCCCGTTCGATGGCGTATTCAACTAGCAAAATTGAGTTTTTGGACGCTAGTCCCATCAACATCAAAAACCCGATCAGCGACGGGATCGAGACCGAAAGATCGGTCGCCCACAATGCCACAACGGCCCCGATGATGGCCGTCGGGAGCGCTGAAAGAATGATGAAGGGTTTGAAAAAACTACGAAACAACAGAACCATCACCGCATAGACGAGAAAGAGGGCCGAACCCATGGCGATAATGAAGCCGCTGAACAGCTGGGTTTGCGCCTTCTCCTGGCCCTGCGCCGCCGTGCTCACGCCGGGCGGCAAGTGCGTCATGATCGGAAGCTTTTGAACTTTGGACTGCGCGTCGCCGATCCCGATGTCGCCAACCGTATCGGCGATTATGGTTAGGTCGCGCTTGCGGCCGAAACGGCTGATCTGCGCGGCGCCCTCGCGGAAATAGACATCCGCAACGCTGCCGAGAGTGGTAAATTCACCCGCCGCCGTTGGAACTCGCAGATCCCGAATCACCGATAGATTTTCTCGGTCGGCGGCCGGTAAGCGCACGCGAATGGGTATGCGCCGCTCGCCGTCGTCCATCTTGGCGACATTGGCGTCGATGTCGCCGACTGTCGCAATACGCGCGACACTGGCGATCGCCGAAGCCGACACCCCCAGCCGCGCGGCCTCGTCGGTGCGCGGTCGCACCACAAGCTCAGAGCCATTGGGAGGGACCGCCGGGCGTGGATCGGCCAATCCCGGAACATCGCGCATCTCACGCTGCAGTTCGACGGCGGCCGCCTCGAGCCCTTCCCCGGTTTCGCTCGTTAAAACGACCGAGACGGTTGCGGATCCAAAATTGGAAGCGTCGAAGGACAGACGCGCATCGGGGATTTCCCGCAGGGATTCACGCAGTCGCGCCCTGATTTGAACAACCGAAGCCTCCCGATCCGGCTTGAGGAGGGCCGCTACAGCCCCCTGCCCCGGTCCGGCCGATCCTGTCAGCTGCCCGCCGGGCCCACCGTTGGTCGATTGCAAACCGACCTGCGCGTAGGTGCTCGCCACTTCAGGCTGGCGCCGCAAAAGTGCGCTGAGCTGCTCAACGACCTTGCGGGTATCGTTTAGGGTCGCCCCTGGCGGGCTCAAGATATTCACATAGAAATAACCCGGATTGCCTTCGGGTTGAAGATCGACCTTCAAGCCGCCAAAAGCGGCCAGAAGACCCGACATCACGATAAGAGCCATTCCGCTGGCCATGGATGCCCAAGGGTGATCGAGCGCCCATCGCAGCGCGTCCGAATAGACTTTCGGCAAAGGCGCGCGGGGCTTCGCTTGCTTGGGCACCAGAAAATAAGCCGCCATCAGCGGCGTCAGCAACCGCGCGACAACGAGAGAAAAAAGCACCGCCACCGCGACGGTTATTCCGAACTCTCGAAAGAACTGCCCTGGAATTCCCGGCATAAACGCGACCGGCAGAAAGACCGCGACAATCGCGCAGGTGGTCGCCACCACTGCGAGACCAATCTGGTCGGCGCCCCAAAGCGCCGCGAGATAGGGCCGAATGCCGACGTGAACGCGTTTTTCTATGTTTTCGATCTCGACAATGGCGTCGTCCACCAGGATCCCGATCACCAGGGTCAGGCCTAACAAGGTCACCATGTTCAAGCTGAAGTTCATCAGCTTCATGAAGGCGAACGTCGG
>JANXWN010000048.1 GCA_025351125.1 Caulobacteraceae bacterium
GGCGCCCAGCCGTTCGAGTTTTCGAATTTTAATCAGATCAGTCATCGTCTTGGTCCAAGCCGGGAATACGTTCCATTGGCTCGCGTAAGCCTTGCCGTGCGCGAGTCCAATTTGCCATCAACGGTTCATGATACCGCAAAGCCCAGTCATGGACGAGTCGTTTTGCCGACCGCGGAAGACGGCCTTGCAAAACCTCGCCCGTTGCAATCTCCACGATCGCCTCGTCGCCCGCGATCGAGGCGTGAAAATGCGGCGGGGCATGATCCGTTAAAGAACATGCGGATCGAAATACCGTAGAACTAAGAAATTGTCGGCACGGCCCATCCGATGTCGGCTAATCGACGTATGAAAACCTTATAGCGAAGTACGGGGAATTGAAATTGGCGGTCTCAGAGCGCGCGCTTCGCGGCGAATTGATTGACATCGGCGACGGGCGTCGCCTGCACGCGGTGCTCGCCGGACCCGCCGGGTCGCCCGACCCCCTCGTGCTCCTCGAAGCCGGCGCGTTCGGCTTTTCCGCCGATTGGGCGGCGGTGCAGGTGGCCTTGGCGGCGGCGGGGTTCCGGTCTTTGGCCTATGATCGCGCCGGGTTGGGACGCTCGGATTTAGGACCCTCGCCACGCGACGGGTTGGGCGTCGTCCGGGATATCGAAACGTTGTTGGCCGCGCTCGGGGAATCGGGCCTGTTGATCCCATGCGGCCACTCGATGGCCGGTCTGTATGTGCGTTTGTTCGCCTTGCGCAACCCGGCGCGTATCGTCGGCTTGGTTTTGGTCGACGCCGCGACGCCCGAGGCCACCGACTCGGGGCTTATGAGCACCGCCGTCGACCACTTCGGTCATCTCGCCCGAGCGTTCGCCTGGGGGGCCGGAACGGGCCTGTTCAAACCCCTCGCCAGCGTGCTGGGCAATCCAATCGGCTTGGAGGGATCGGGCGCGGATGAGAAACGGTGGGCGTTCGGCGACGCCGGTCACAACCAAGCGGCGGCGGAAGAGGTCAAATATTGGCAGCAGGCGGCGCGGCAAGCGCGCGAGGCGGGCGAGTTAGTAGCGGATTGGCCAATAGCGGTTGTCACCGCGGGCGGCCCGGACGGCGTAAACCCGATGAAGACGATTCAAGTGGCGCCCGCGCGCGCCTCTCGCGCTGGCATCGTGGAGCATGCCGCGGGCGCAAGTCATGCCACCGTGCTCAACGCCACCTTCGCTCCGGCCATCGTACGGGGCGTGCGGCATGTACGCGATGCGGCGTGGACAGGGCGTGGTTAAGCGCGGACGATCTTTTTCGGCGGCGGCAGCAAACCTTCGCGTTGCATTCGCTTGCGCGCCATTTTGCGAGCGCGGCGGACCGCTTCCGCCTGCTGGCGCGCCCGTTTTTCGGAGGGTTTTTCGTAGTGGACGTGCCGCTTCATTTCGCGGAACGATCCTTCACGTTGCATCTTCTTTTTCAGCGCTTTCAGCGCTTGGTCGACGTTGTTATCGCGGACGAATATCTGAACCACCGGTGCTCCTGTCGGTTCCCGCGCAAACCACGGGACGGATGTCCGGAAGGGCCCCTCCGGAACGAGGCGCGGCTGATAGCAGAGGACGCCGCTTTTGTCCATGCCATCGCGGGCGTATACGGCGTGGCTATGACTGACACCTTCGACTGGGCTGACCAGACCGAGGCGCGACTGCTCGGCGCGGCCTTGGCGCATGCCCCCGCGCTAGGCTGGACCCACCTTCTGATCAAGGCTGCCGCGAAGGATATCGGCTTGAGCGTCGCCGAAGCGGAATTGCTGCTTCCGGACGGGCCGCGCGATCTGGCCGCTCTACTCGCCCGGCGCCATGACGCCGCCGCGCTTAAGGCCTTGGCTGTGATCGATCCCGTGTCGCTGAAGGTGCGTGAACGGATACGCACAGCCGTGCTCGCCCGGTGCGAGGCGGCGATGGCGGACGGCGAGGCGGTTCGCCGGTGGTCGGGATATCTCGCCCTGCCGCAGAATGCCCCGCTTGGTTTGCGCCTCGCCTGGGCGAGCGCCGACGCTTTGTGGCGTTGGGCGGGCGACACCGCCACCGACGAGAACCACTATAGCAAGCGCGCCTTATTGGCGGAAATATTGATCTCGACTCTCCTGGTTCATCAAGCCATGGGCGCCAACGCCGCCGCCGCGCACCTCGACGGTCGGATTGGCGGCGTGATGGCGTTCGAACGCTGGAAGGCGGGGCTGAAACCGGCCGATTTCTTCGCGGCCGCCGCCGATCTCGCGGCGCGCCTTCGATATGGTGATCGCCGCCGTGAAGCTTAGGTGCGGATCGCCCTGCTTTTCGCCATTTTCCTGCATCCCAAACATGCTCTAACAAGTTCTCGAGAGGATCCGCCGTGCCAGCGTTCGAACCCGCGCCATACCCTGACCCGCTCGCATCCGCGGGCCGCCCTTTTCGCAGCGCGATCCCGCACGCGGCCTTGCAGACCATTCAATCGGGGACCCTGGCCTATTCCTACAAAGGCGTCGCGTTACAGAAAAACCCGTTCGATCTGGCGTTATACAGCCAGTTGATTTGGCGGGAAAAGCCCGCCACGATCTTGGAAATCGGTTCGTTTATGGGGGGCAGCGCCATCTGGTTTGGCGATCAGATGACGGCATTCGGCATACCGGCGAATGTCGTTTCCGTCGATATCGCCGCGATCTCCGGGGTGTCGCAGGGCGGCGTCCAATTCCTGACCGGCGACGCCAACAACCTCTCCCTCGTCCTAACGCCGGATATTTTGGATCGATTACCGCGGCCTTGGTTTGTCGTGGAGGATTCCAACCATCAGGCGTCGACGTGCCGGGCGGTGCTGGAGTTTTTTCACCCGCGGTTGATGGCTGGGGAATTTATTGCGGTCGAGGACGGCATCGTGACCGACCTGGGGATCGCGGACGAATTTGAAGGTGGCCCGTCCTACGCCGTCGCCTCGTTTTTGGCCGAATATCCGGGAGCTTACCAAATCGACGCCGGCTATTGCGATTATTTTGGTTACAATTTTACTTACAATATCAACGGTTATTTGCGCCGAATGGCAAATGATGCTCGCCCCTGACCAGCCGCCGGCACGTCCGATAATTTGCGATCTTGCGCCGAACCACCCCCACCATCGTCTAACGCCCTCAGGCGGTTGACGTGCCCCATTTTTCGCCCCGGCCGCGGCTCGTCCTTGCCGTATAGCCAAAGGCGGGTTTCAGGTTCGCGGGCGAGTTTTTCCCACTCGTCCGCCTCGGCTCCCAGCAAATTGGTCATCTCGACATGGTGCGTAGCCGCCGTCGGACCAAGTGGCCAACCGGCGACCGCGCGGACGTGCTGCTCAAACTGATCAACCGCGCAGCCATCCAGGGTCCAGTGTCCGGTATTGTGAACGCGCGGCGCAAATTCATTGACTAAAAGCGAGCCGTCGTCACGTTCGAAAAGCTCAATCCCCATCACGCCGACATAGTCCAGCGCCGACAGGATCGTTGCCGCGATCCTTTCGGCATTGGCGATGGTTTGGTAAGCGGCGTGGGCCGGGGCGCTGGCGCGGCGCAGAATGCCGTTTTCGTGATGGCTCTCGGTCAAGGCGTAGAGCGCGATTTCGCCATCGCGCCCGCGCGCGGCGATGACCGCCAGTTCCCGTCGAAAGTCAGCCGGGCTTTCGGCGATACAGGGGCGATGTCCTAACGAAGCCAAGGCCGCCTGGGCGCCTGATGGGCCTGAAACCCATACCTGCCCCTTGCCGTCATAGCCG
>JANXWN010000057.1 GCA_025351125.1 Caulobacteraceae bacterium
CCAAGTGGCTGGAAGGCGCAGTTCCGATTTGGCGGCGGCGGCGTAACCGTCGCCTTCGATCGGCGCCCCCGGATCGAGCTTTTGGGTCAAGCCATAGTGCACGCCGGCCAAGACCGTCGCCAAGGCGAGGTAGGGATTGGCGTCGGCGCCTGCGACCCGATGTTCTACATGCCTGCCGGTGGGCGGCCCGGCCGGAACCCGCAGCGACACCGTACGGTTGTTGATGCCCCAGGTTGGCGCCACCGGCGCGTAGGAATTGGCCCTAAATCGGCGATAGGAATTAGCGTTAGGCGCAAAAATCGCCATCCCGTCGGCCAAAGTCGCCTTCATGCCGCCGATCGCGTGTCGCAACAGCGGCGTCCCCGCAGGGTCGTCGCTGGCGAAAATATTGCGGCCGCGTTCGTCGTTGACGCTAACGTGCAAGTGAAGGCCGCTGCCGGCGCGTGCGCTGAAAGGCTTGGCCATAAATGTCGCCTCGCAAGCGTGGCGCACGGCGATGCCTTTGGCGATCCGCTTATACATGACCGCTTCGTCCGCAGCCCGCAGGGCGTCAGGACTATGCCGAAGCGTAAGCTCGATTTGTCCCGGCGCATATTCGGAGATCGCGCCTTCCAGCGGCACGTTTTGCACGTCCGCGGCCGCCCAAAGATCGCGCAAATAGCCCTCGTGATCGGCGAGTTCGCGTAGACCGTAAACCCCGTGCAAAGTTGGGCGCTCACCCGTCGCCGGCGCGCCCGCAAGGGATATCCCGCCGTCGGCGGTGCGCTTTTGATCGACCAAGTAATATTCCAACTCACAGGCGACGACCGGCGTCAGACCGTCAGATGCAAATCGCTTGAGCACCCGCCGCAGCACGTGCCGGGGATCAAGATCGTTGGGGGAACCGTCGAGCTCGTAAAGCGACGTGATGACCTGAGCCACGTCCGGCCCCAGCCACGGCGCCCGCACGAGCGTCGCCGGCGCGGGTTTCGCCAAGCGGTCGGCATCGCCGTCCTCCCACACCAGACCGGTGTCTTCGCAATCCTGGCCCGTGATGTCGCAAACCAAAATCGACCCCGGAAGAAAACGCCCATACTCATAGACAGCGATCATTTCATGGCGGCGCAGCCGCTTGCCACGCGGCACCCCCGACAGGGCGGTGAAAATCACCTCGAAAAATTCAATCTCTGGGTGAGCTTCCAGAAATTGGTGAATTTCGTGAGTGCGGGCGATCGGGCTCAGCGTAGCGGTCATCTGTGATCACACATCTTGTCCACGGCGCTCTTTGTCAAGCGGTGCGCCAGTTTTTAAGGCCGCACCTTAGTCCGCGGCGGCCAGGCGAGCCACCCCCCCGACCGGGGGATTTGACACTAGTTAACGTCTGCCGAACGGCGCGGCGGGCGCATGAAAATCGTTGCGATGGCGACCACACCCGCCACGACGGCGTAGATTTGAAAGGTCAAGCTAAAACTTCCGGTCATATCACGCAGCTTTCCGGCCACCGCCGACCCAAGCGCTGACACCGCGCCGACCAGGCAAACCAAAGAAAATAGCTCAAGATTCTTGGCGCGACCAAAATAGTTCAGCAGCAAAAGCGTTACCGCTAAAGCAGTCAAGCCGAAGCCCGCGCCGCATCCCACGGCGTAAAGCAGCATTTCTGGAGTATTATGGGCCACGCTGAGGGCGCCCGATCCTAGCCCCACGGCGCCGAGCGCCGCCACCAAAAGATGGCGCGGGTCGATCCGATCACCCACCAACCCGCCCAGAGCGCGAACACCGGTCTGCACCAAGGCTTCCAAGCTCAGCATTACGACTGCCGCGCCCGTAGTTACGCCGCGTTCGGTCAAGTGCGCGACGGACCAGCTCGATACCGAAACGCCGACCAACAAATGCGCGAAGTAGGCCGCGAGCAAGACGTAAAACTGCGACGTCCTTAAGGCTTCACGGACAGTCCACGCGTTTGGCGTGCGCCAAATACGCGCCGGGATCGGGTTTGAGGGGTCGTCGGCGACGACGAGGTCAGTGCGAGCGGCGGCATCGACGAACCACTGTCGTCCGCCCAGAGACACGGCGCACAACACGCCGACCGCGAAGATTGCGGCCGCCTGAATTTTCCACAGCAAACGCCAGTCATGATGCGAATTCGCCATGACCGCTAGAGCGATCGCCGGCCCCGCCACGCCGCCCAAGGCGGTGACGGTGAAATATACGCCCAGCGGCGCGGCGCGCTTCTCGAACGTCGCCGCGATCACATGCGTGCCGGGGATAAAAGCCATCATCTGATAGCCGACGCCACACAGCGCCGCGCCGACAAAATACACC
>JANXWN010000073.1 GCA_025351125.1 Caulobacteraceae bacterium
CGCAAACCGTGTTCGATCCGGGCGATTTGGCCCGCGACGTCACCGAGCTTTACGCGCCGGTGTGCGAAGACAAAGGTTTGGGCTTCGAGACCGAAATCGCCTCCGGCCTGCGCTTGAAAGGCAGTCGCGAAATCATCGCTCAAGCCCTGGCCAACCTGCTGGATAACGCGGTGAAATATACGCCCGCCGGCGGGGTCGTCATGTTGCGGGTGCGCCGCCGCTCGTCCGGCGAGATCGAATTTTCGGTGACCGACACCGGACCGGGCATCCCGCGCGCCGATCGTGATCGCGTCGTCGAACGATTCGTGCGTTTGGAAAACAGCCGTCATGCTCCGGGGGTAGGGCTTGGATTGTCCCTCGTCGCTGCCGTCGCGCGGGCGCATCGTGGCCGGTTGGATCTGGACGAGGGTCCAGGCTCGGTGGATGGCGGCGGCCCCGGCCTACGCGCCGCCCTGGTATTCTCGGCGGCGCCATGACCGCGCTCGCGCAAAGCCTGACGCCGTGCGGTCCGGTGACCGACGCCGCCGCCGCGGCGCGCGCGCGGGACGATTTGGGCGATGTGTCCGGCGCGGCGTGGCCCTCGCTTGCGCCGATCTTTTCCGCGTCACCGTATCTGACCGCGATCGCCCGCCGTGACCCGCGAATGCTGCGCCGGGTCTTGCACGCCGATCCGAATGACCGTCTGCACGATCTGATTGCGGCCGCCGCCGGCGCCTCCGGCCCCGTCGTCGAAAGCCGACTGCGCACCCTTAAATCCGAAATTCACCTGCTGACCGCCTTGGCCGACCTTGGCGGAGTGTGGGACTTGGATCAGGTTACCGGCGCCCTCAGCCGCTTTGCCGACGCCGCCTTGCACGCCGCCGTCGCTTTGGCCGCCGACGAAGCCTTCGCGGCGGGCAAGACGACGCGCAAGGGAAACGCCGGAGAAGGTCCGCTGCCCGGCCTGTTTTGCATCGCGATGGGTAAGCACGGCGCCTTCGAACTCAATTATTCCAGCGATATCGATATCTCCTTCTTTCACGAGCCGGACGCCTTGCCCCTAGCGCCGGGTATCGAGGCCCAGCCGTTCGCCGCCCGTATGGCCGACCGCATCGCCGCGATTTTGCAGCACCGCACGGCGGACGGTTATGTGTTCCGGGTCGATTTGCGGCTGCGGCCCGACCCGTCGTCCACCCGGTCGAGCGTCTCGGTTCCGGCGGCCTTCCACTATTACGAGAGCGTCGGTCAGAATTGGGAGCGCGCCGCCTTCATCAAGGCCCGCGTGGTTGCCGGCGATACGCCGCGCGGCGTCTTGTTTTTGCAGGCGTTGCAGCCGTTTATCTGGCGGCGCAATCTCGACTTTGCCGCTATCGCCGACATCCATGCCATCAAGCGCCAGATCCACATTCACAAGGTCGACGACCGTCTGACGGCGGCGGGCGCGGACCTCAAGCTTGGACGCGGTGGGATCCGCGAGGTGGAATTCTTTGTTCAGACGCAACAATTGATCCTGGGCGGACGACAACCGCAATTGCGCTCGCCGCGCACGCTCGACGCTTTGGCGGCGCTGACCGACGCCGGCCATGTCGCCGCCGCCGCCGCCGCCGATATGGCCGGCGCCTACCGCACCCTGCGGGGCCTTGAGCACCGCGTGCAGATGATCGCCGATGAGCAAACCCACCGCTTGCCGCAGTCCGACAAAAGCCGTCGCGCCGTCGCCGCTTTGGCGGGCTATTCGCGTTTGGCGCCGTTTGACGCCGCGGTCGCCAAGCTTTTGAGGGCGGTCAACCGGCGTTACGGCGCCTTGTTCGCGGGCGAGGAGCCGTTGTCATCGCGGTTCGGCAGCCTAGTGTTCACCGGTGTGGAGGACGATGCCGAGACCGTTCTCACTCTCGCGCGCATGGGGTTTGCCGAGCCGGCCCGAATATCGAGCATTATCCGCGGCTGGCACCACGGTCACATCGCCGCCACCCGCACCGAACGCGGACGAGAGCTTTTCACCCGATTGGCGCCGCGCCTGTTGGACGCCGTCGCCGCCACCGATGCGCCTGATCCCGCCTTCGCCCGCTTCGCCGACTTCTTCGCCGCCATCAGCGTTGGGGTGCAAACCCAATCGCTGTTTCTCGCCCAACCGCGTCTGCTGGAGGTGGTGGTGCGGGTGATGGCGTTCGCCCCCCGATTCGCCCGCACCCTCGCGCGCCGACCGGCGGCGCTGGACGCGCTGCTCGACGCGCGGTTCTTCAACCCGGTGGCTGAACCGCTCGACATTCCCGCCTATTTGGCGGCGGCGGCGGATTTCGAGGGCGCGATGAACCGCGGGCGACGGCTGTATGCCGAAAACGCCTTTCGCATTGGCGTGCAGGTGTTGAGCGGAGTGATCGACGCTACGGCCGCGGGCGCGGCGTTCGCCGCATTGGCCGACGGCATTATCCAGGGCATGGCTGACGCCGCTCTGGCGGAAATCGTCCGCACGGCGGGGGATTTTCCCGGCGACGTCGTGGTCATCGCTTTGGGTAAGTGCGGTTCATGCGAAATGACCGCTCGTTCGGACCTCGATTTGATGACCCTCTACCGCTCGGCGGCGCCGGACGCGGCGTCGGCGTTCAAGGGCTGGAGCGGTGAAACGTTTTACGCGCGATTTACCCAGCGCTTGGTGACCGCGCTGTCGTCGCCGACAACCGAGGGAACGCTGTATGACGTCGATCTGAAACTTCGCCCTTCCGGCACCAAAGGCCCGGTGGCGGTTAGCTTTTCCGCCTTCGAAAGCTATTACGACGGCGCCGCCGAGACGTGGGAGTTTCTCGCCCTGACCCGCGCCCGCGTGGTGTGGGCGACCACGCCCGCTTTCGCCGCCGACGTGCAGCGGGCGATCACCACCGCCTTGCGGCGCCCTCGTGACCCGTTTGCCACCGGCCAGGACGTCGCCGACATGCGCCAATTGATGCGTGACGAACGGCCGGCCTCGGGGTTTTGGGATATGAAACTTAGCGACGGTGGCTTGGTCGACATCGAATTTTGCGCGCAATATTCGCAGTTGATTGGCGGACCCTTGCACCGCAACACCGGCGAGGCTTTGGCAGCGAGCGCCCCGGAACTGCTGGTGGCGTGGACCCTGCAACAATCGCTTGTCCAATTGATCAAGATCGCCCTCGAAGACGACGCCGACGTCGACGACCAACCCGCTCCGTTCAAAGCCCTCCTCGCCAAAGCCGGCGGCGTGCGGGGTTTCGCGACGTTGAAGCGCCGTCTAGCGACGGCGCGGGCTGAGGCGCACGGCAGGTTTCTCGGGTTGAACGGGGGCTGATTTGATGGTCGCGCGGCCTGCGGACGTGTGATTGCCTCGCTTTATGGCGAGACCCGAACCGTCTTTGTTCGACGAGATCGACGAAGCCGAAGAATCGGCGGCGGACGCCGACGTCGCGGCGGGACGCGTGATCAGTCATGAGGCGGTTAAGTCTTGGCTGCTCTCGTGGGGTTTGCCAAACGAATTGCCTTCGCCGCGGATCGGTGACTAGCGCGATTGCCGAGCGTCGTCTGGACCGAAGAAGCGCGCGCCGCTCTCGCCGGGGTTCGGGAATACGTCGGTCAATTCAGTCCGCTCAATGCCCAGCGGTTATCGGCCAAGCTGCTCAATGCGACCGAGGCGCTTTCGTCCATGCCTGATCGTGGGCGTCCGGTCGGTGGCGGGCGTCGCGAGCTCACGGTCATTTGGCCCGACGTAATCCGCTATCGCATCACACCCGACGCCGTTTATATTCTGCGAATTCGTCACGGCGCGACGAGGGCGAGCCCGGATCGTGAAGGAACCGTTTGATGCAGGGCAGGATAGAATTAGCGGCCCTTTCTTTGGCGACGTCGGCGTGCGCCTCTGAAATCGTCACAGTTCGATTCGGGCAGCTGCGTGACTGACATTCCGCAGGGAATTACCGCACCAGTCGAAAGGACCCCATGCCCCTCGTCCACCTGCTCTTGCTCAACGCCGCCGTCAGCGTCGCTCTTTTTGTCGGGCTGTGGTTGATCAATTTGCGGACCCGCGATCCGAGCTTTATCGACAGTTGGTGGGCGCTGGGCATGGTGATGATCGCTTGGACGAGTTTCGTGACGGCGCCCAATCGGGGTCCACATGCGCTGGCGTTGACCGCGCTGTGCGCGGCGTGGGGTTTGCGGTTAGGCGGATATTTGTTTTGGCGCTGGCGCAAGCACGGGCCGGACCGGCGCTACGCGACGATGATGGCGCACGCGCAAAGCGAACGCGGCTGGAGCTATGCCAAGGCATCGCTGCTATTAGTGTTCGCCTTGCAAATGCCGTTGCAATTTATCGTCGCCCTGCCGGCGCAGTTGGGCCAATGGGGCGCCGACGCTTCGCTGGGCGCTTTGGCGTGGGCGGGCGTCGCACTGGCGATCTTCGGCGTTGGATTCGAAAGCCTCGGCGATTTTCAACTGGTTGCGTTCAAGGGCGATCCGGCCAACGCCAACAAGGTGCTGCAAACCGGTCTGTGGCGCTTTACCCGCCATCCCAACTATTTCGGCGACGCCTGTGTGTGGTGGGGGCTCTATTTAATCGCCGCCGAAACGGGACTTGGCGCTTGGTCAATCCCCGGCCCGATTCTGCTGACTTTTCTGTTGACGCGTTGGAGCGGCGTGCCGACGGTGGAGGGGCGGATGCGCCGCAAAAAACCGGACTACGCGGCCTATGTCGCCCGCACGTCCAGCTTCATTCCGATGTGGCCCAAAAAGTCGTAAGCCCCCCGCCCACCAAGCCTGCGGTCCCGCCGGCTGCGTGAAAGAAGTCGCCGTTGTTTTTCGGGCCTCAAGGCGGCGACCACGTCGTCGAAAAACGCGTGATGCGATCGGCGCCTATTTGCCGGGCGTAGCGCGCATGACTTGCCGCGTGGCTGGGCAAAACGCGCGGCGTGGCGACGGAACTTCCGGCCTGCCGACGTATTAGGTTGAAACGTGCCCGCCGTCGGCCCGCAAACTCAAAAGCCGCACCCCCACGGCAAACGTCGCCCTGATGAGGAGCATCCGTATGACCGCCATTTCGACCCCGCGATCGACGCACAAAGCCGAATGGCGTGATCGTCTGTTCATCGTCGGATGCACGGTGGTTTATGCGGGGTTGCTGGTCGCCGTTGCCTTCGCCTTGCGCGCCGCTTGAGGTCTCTTCTCGCGCTTCGCGACGGACATTCGTTTAGCCGACGTTAAAGCTGACGTGGGAGGGATAAGCCGGCGGCGTTTCAGTCCTCTGGTTTTTGTCGACCGGACGGAGCATGGCGCGTGAGCGGGGTGACGATTGAAGGAACGGGTCGCCGATCCGGACGAAGCGCTCGTCCTGCTGGCCGGCCGGGGCGACCAAGCGGCGGTGCGCGCGTTGGTGGCCGGCAAGTTGCCGCGTCTTTTGGCCCTAGCGCGGCGGATGTTGGGCGATTCGGCCGAGGTCGAAGACGTTGCGCAAGAAGCATTTATAAAGGCTTGGCGTTTCGCGCCGCGCTGGCGGCCCGGCGAGGCCAAGTTCGATACTTGGCTGCATCGCGTTGCGCTCAATCTTTGTTACGACCGTTTGCGGCGCCGCAAGCGGATCAGCGGCGAGCCGCCGCCCGATCAGGTCGACGAGGGTCCGGCGCCCGATCGGGGGCTATACGCGCGCGATGTCGGTCGACGAGTCGGTCTCGCCTTAGCCGCCCTGCCGGATCGTCAACGCGAGGCGATCGTGCTTTGTCACTATCAAGAGTTGGGCAATATCGAAGCCGCCGACCTGATGGGCGTGAGTGTCGAGGCGTTGGAGAGTTTGTTATCTCGCGGGCGTCGCGCTTTGCGTGGCGCTTTGGCGGATTTGGCGGCGGGGGTGTGATCAATGGATCTTAAAACTATGGACTTCGCGCGATTTAGAACCTTGGCCGACGCTTATGGCGGCGACGTCACGCGCTGGCCGGCGGCGGATCATGACATGGCGCGCGCGTTCGCGGCGGCGCACGCGGTGTGGGCCCAGCCGTGCCTCGCCGACGCGGCGGCGCTTGATGCGCTGCTGCGCCAGTCGGTCGTCGCGCCGCCGGCCCGCGCGCTACGCGAGCGGATCACCGTGGCGGCCCCGCAAACCCCCGCGCTGCACCGCGCGTGGCGTTGGTTGGTCGGGGCGGGCATTGGCGGGGTGCTCACAGCGGCGTGCGCCGCGGGTGTTTTCACCGGCGTGGCGGTCGCCCCGCTCGCCTTGGCCGAGGGTTACGCCAATGGTCAGAACGACCCGGCCAACGACGCGGCGCGGTTTCTACGCGAACCGATCGACGTGACGGAGGGATGATGCCGCTCCGAGCCCCCCGCGTGGCGCTGATCGCTTCGCTGGCGTTCAACGTTTTCCTGATCGCCGCCATCGGCGCGGTGTTGTTTTTGGGCGCCGCGCCCGGACGGCAGGGGCCCGTGCCGGTGCTGCGCCACGCCGCGGCGAGCCTGAACCCAGATGACCGCGCCCGTTTCCTGGCCATTTTGCGGTATCAGGGCCGCATCGCCAAGCCCGACAATCAGCGCGCCCGCATGCTTCGGTTGGAAGGATGGGCCGCCTTAGGCGACGCCGCCTTCGACCGCGCCGCCATCAAGGCCAAGCTGGCGCAAGCCCGCGATCTCAATGCGGCGACGCGCGGCGCCGTCGAAGATGCCGTGGTTGACTTCGCCGCCGCGCTACCGCCCGCCGAACGCGCCGCCTTCGGCCAAAGTCTGCGCACGACGATCCTGCGAAACAACCCCATGGCGACCGGTAAGAAGCCCTAATCTCTTTCGACCTTGCCCATAAAGGGCAGGAGAAGCATCGCGCTAGATCGAAAAAACGTTCGCTCGGCCTTATCCCAAAGCCTTGCCGGCCAGCTCCGCGACGTTGTTGGACAGGCCGTTGGTCGCCGCGATGCGCTGCAACTGCCCGCGCATCAGCGCCCCGAGGGCTGGGATATAGCGCGCCCAGCCGCCGAGGGGTTCGAGCAAACGCGCCGCCACCGACGGATTGACCGCGTCGGTCATCAAGATTTGGTCGGCGAGGAAACGGTAGCCGGCGCCGCTGATATCATGGAACCGATCAGGGTTGAAGGCGGTGAACACTCCGACCAAACTGCGCAGCCGATTGGGATTGCGCGGATCGAACGCCGGGTGGGCGGTGAGGCCCAGCACGCGGCCTAATGCGCCGGGGGCCGGATCGCGCGCTTGCACGGCAAACCATTTATCGATTACCAGGGGCTCGTCGCGCCATTCCTCGTAAAAACTTGTTAGCGCGCTGTCGAAATCCTCGCCACCCAACAGCATAAGAGCGTTCAAACCGCCCATCGCGTCGGTCATATTGGCGGCGGCCTTGAAATGGCCCAGCGCGCGTTCGCGATTGAGGGGGTGGGTGTCGGCGGCCAGCATCTCCAAAGCGGCATTGCGCAAAGACCGTCGACCGGCGGCCGCCGCGTCGGCGGAAAATTCGCCGGCGTCCTGCAAGCCGCCGTGCAAACGCCGTAAGGTCTCGCCCAAATGCATCGCCATCCTCCGGCGCAAGGCGTCGCGCGCGCCGTGCAGCGCGGCGGGATCGGCGGGCGTGGCGGCCTGGGCCAAGTCCGGTTCGCTCGGCAGGCTGAGCAAGAGGGCCTTGAATGCCGGTTCCGACGCCTGATCGGCGAGAGCTCGACCGACCGCTTCGGCGTAACGTTCCTCGCCAACGTCATCGGGGGTCCCGGCCGCGCGCGTCAAGATAAGATCTCGCGCCAGAGTTTGGCCCGCCTCCCAGCGGTTAAACAGGTCGGGGTCGGCGGCCAGGCAGACATAGGCGTCGCGGGGCAGGGCGTTGCTGGTCAAGGTCACCGGCGCGGAAAAGCCGCGCAGCGCCGACAGCACCGGGCGCGCGGCTATTCCTTCCAGGCGGACGGTCCGCGTAGCCGCCTCCAGTAAGAACACTTCGGTTGCGCGCACTTCCTCGCCGTCGTGCCCCAACAAGCCCAGGGCAACAGGGATTGGCAGCGCCGTCTTGCTCGGCTGGCCGGGGGTTGGGGCGGTTGCTTGTGATAGCGTCACGTCCAGCGTGCGCGCCGCCTCGTCGTACGCCGCTTCAATGTTCACCGCCGGGGTTCCCGCCTGCTCGTACCAAGCGAAAAAACCGGTCAGATCACGCCCGGAGGTTTCGGCGAAACAGGCGATAAAGGCCTCGACGGTGGTGGCGTGGCCGTCCCAACGCGTGAAATACAAATCCATGCCTGCGCGAAAAGCCTCGTCGCCGATGATCATTTTCAGCATGCGAATGATCTCGGCGCCTTTTTCATAGATGGTCGCGGTGTAGAAATTATCGATCTTCAAGTAACGGGTCGGCCGCACAGGGTGGGCCATCGGGCCGGCGTCTTCGCTAAACTGTCGCGCGCGCAGAGCCCGCACTTCCTTGATCCGCTGCACCGCGTGACCCCGCATGTCGGCGGAGAAACTCTGATCGCGAAATACCGTCAGGCCTTCCTTGAGACACAGCTGAAACCAATCGCGGCAGGTGATCCGGTTGCCGGTCCAGTTGTGGAAATATTCATGCGCGATCACCCCCTCGATACGTTCATAATCGAGATCCGTCGCCGTGGTCGGATCGGCCAGCAGCAGCGACGAATTAAAGATGTTCAACCCCTTGTTTTCCATCGCCCCGAAGTTGAAATCGCGCACGGCGACGATCATGAACAGATCGAGATCATATTCGCGGCCGAACGCCGTTTCGTCCCACGCCATGGATCGCTTCAGGGCGTCCATGGCATAGGCGGCGCGCGGCGCCATGCCTGGATCGACGAAAATCCGTAAGGCCACGTCGCGCCCGCTCATGGTTTTGAACGTATCGTCGAGCACGTCCAATTCGCCCGCCACCAAGGCGAACAAATAACACGGCTTGGGAAACGGATCGTCCCACTGCGCATAATGGCGTCCGCCGGCCAGCGCGCCCGAAGCGATCAGATTGCCGTTGGACAACAGATGCACGAACGCCGCCTCCGCCTCGATCCGCACGTTGAAGCGCGACAAGACGTCCGGCCGGTCGAAAAACCACGTGATCTTACGAAATCCTTCAGCCTCGCACTGTGTGCAGAACCGCCCGCCGGACATATACAAACCGTCTAGCGCGGTATTGGCCGCCGGGTCGATTTCGACCTGCGTCTCCAACACGAAGGCATCGGGAACACGCTCGATCGTCAAGCTGTCGTCGTCGATCGCATAGTC
>JANXWN010000084.1 GCA_025351125.1 Caulobacteraceae bacterium
GCTGATCAAATGGATCAGCGTCAGACAAAGTCCGATCGCGATCGGCGCAAAACCCTGCGGCGCGTTGCCGTGCGTGGCGCCCAAAATGACAAACAGGAAGCCGAAGGTCATCACCACTTCGGTGATAAAACACGCCGCCAACGTATAATGCCCGGGCGAATGGTCGCCATAACCGTTGGAAGCGAAGCCGCCGGCCATGTCGAATCCGGCTTGGCCGTTGGCGATCAGGTAGAGAATGCCCGCGCCGACGATCCCGCCGATGACTTGCGCGGCAATGTAAGGCGCGACGTCGCGGGCGGAAAATCGTCCTCCGACCCACAGGCCGATGGTAACGGCCGGGTTAAAATGCGCGCCGGACACGTGGCCGAGAGCATAAGCCATGGTCAAAACCGTCAAGCCGAACGCCAGGGCCACTCCGACAAATTGGATGCCGTGATCTGGAAATGAAGCGGCCAGCACCGCCGCCCCACATCCCCCTAACACCAGCCACAGCGTACCGACGAATTCGGCCGCGATTCGTTGCGTCATGCTCATCGGGGTTTCCTCTTTTTTCCTCTAACGGGAGGGCCAGCCTGACACGGAACGCGCCATCACGAAAGGGCGCGCGAAACGCCGGCATGAGCGGTCTTTCTCTTCGCCCCCTGGGGGAAGCGACTCGGCGTCAGCCGAGCGGTAGGGGGAGCCGCTAGAGCGAAGACCGCGCGCCTCAAGGGCCGTTCGACGACGCCGCAGGCTGCTGCGCCCGTGCATTTTTTTCATCATAAATCCTTCGAGGATACGTTACAAAACAGGCTTAATCCCCTGTCTCCAGCGAGCACGAAACAGTTTCGCGCGGCGATTGGGGGTCTTGAGATGAAAGTCAGTTTGTTGAGCGGGGTGGCGATAGCCACGCTTTCAGCGGCCGTGGCGCCGCATGCGCAAACCGTCACCGCGCCGATGGCCGCTTCGGTGTCGATCGCCGAGGCTCCGCAGGAAATCACGGTTTACGGCCGCGGCCAAACCCGTCAGGTCTTGTCGATCACGCCGTCGCAAATCGCCGCCGTCGCGCCGGGCAGCAGCCCGATCAAGGTCCTGGCCAGCTTGCCGGGCGTAAATTTCCAAAGTTCCGACCCGTTCGGCGCCTACGAGTGGGCGGTGCGTATTTCGGTGCGCGGCTTTAACCAAAATCAATTGGGATTTACGCTCGACGGCGTGCCGCTCGGCGATATGTCGTACGGCAACTACAATGGCTTGCACATCAGCCGCGCCATTTCGTCGGAAAACATTGGTCAGACCATTTTGTCGGAAGGCACCGGTGCGCTGAGCACGGCGTCGAGCTCCAACCTCGGCGGCACGATCGAGTTCAAATCTCGTGATCCCTCCGGCGCCCTGGGGGCCCTGATTAGCGGGACCTACGGCAGCTACGGCACCCATCACGAATTCATCCGCATCGACAGCGGAGAGATCGCCGGCGGCGGCAGAGGCTATGTCAGTTTCAGCAACCAACATTCCGACAAGTGGAAGGGCGAGGGCGTCCAAAAGCAAATTCAGGCCAACGGCAAGTGGGTCCAGCCGATCGGCCCGGCGACGCTGACCGGTTTTGTCAACTATTCCGACCGGCGGGAAAACGACTATCAGGATCTGGACGCCCGTTGGCTGGCACAGTTTGGCTACAAGCTGGACAATATCAGCGACAATTTCCCGCTGGCCGTGGCCTTGGCCAACGCCAATAACAACGGCACGCCCTTTCCCGCTCCGTTTACCACCACGCCCGACGCTATCGACGCGGTATATTACAATGCGTCGGGTCTGCGAAAGGATGTGATCGGCGGCTTGCGCGCCGACTGGACCGTCACCGACGGTCTGACCGCCCACGTCACCGGCTACGGGCACCATAACGACGGCGAAGGTCTGTGGTTCACCCCGTATGTCGGCACGCCCGGCGGCCCGCCGCTGTCGGTGCGCACGACCGAATACACTATCAATCGCGACGGCGCGCTCGCGGCCCTGGAGTACAAAATTGCCGGCAACACTATTGAAGGCGGGCTTTGGTACGAAGACAACAGCTTCAATCAAGCGCGGCGGTTCTACGGTTTGGACGCCACCGGAACCAACCGCAACAGCCTGGATTTTCAGACCGATCCCTTTTTGACCCAGTGGGTTGGTCATTTCAAAACCAAAACCTGGCAGTTTCACCTACAAGATACCTGGCGCATAACCGACGCGTTGAAACTAAATTTTGGTTTTAAATCACTGAACGTCGATGTGGTTGGCAATCAAGACATCGTCGACGGCAAGCATCCTATCGGCGAAATCAAGAGCAAGCGGAATTTCTTGCCGCAAGTCGGCGTCAACTATGCCATTAACGCGTCAAACGAAGTGTTCGCCGACTATGCCGAAAATATGCGCGCCTTCGTCGGCGCCAATACCGGCGGCCCGTTCTCGACCAATCAGGCCGGGTTTGATGCGATTAAAAGCGGTCTGAAGCCGGAAACATCACAGACCGGCGAACTGGGATACCGGTTTCGCTCCGGCGGATTCCAAGGCGTGCTGGTGGGCTATTACGTCAAGTTCCACGACCGGTTGTTGGCGACCCAGGTCGGCCCTGGCATTATCGGTAATCCCAGCGCGCTGGCCAACGTCGGATCGGTGACGACCAAGGGTGTTGAAGTCTCCGGATCGTGGAAATTCGCGCCGTCCTGGTCGGTGATGGGGTCTTATTCCTACAATGATTCCAAATATGATCAGGATACCCACGACGGATCTGGCAATCTTGTCGCCTTCACCGGGGGCAAGACGGTGGTCGATGCCCCCAAAAGCATCGCCAACGCCACGGTCGGTTACGACGACGGATCGCTGTTCGGAAACGTCAACGTGGCCTACACCTCACGCCGATTTTACACCTACACCAACGATCGGTCCGTGCCAGGCCATGCGGTCGTCGATCTGGCGCTGGGCTATAGGTTCCATCGCACCGACCTCTTAAAGGGGGTGGAGATCCAGGCGAACGTCGCCAACGCTAGCAACACCCGCTATTACG
>JANXWN010000094.1 GCA_025351125.1 Caulobacteraceae bacterium
TAGGCCCCTTCTTACCCTATCGACAGGGGAAGATGGTAGGGTCGATAATAGCGATATCGTGTCACGGGCTTCACAAGACCGTAACCTGCGGAGGACTAGGGCGATGGTTGGCAGCACGTCGTCCGCGACCGGTCGCAATGCATTGGTGGTGATCGCGGTCATCGCGAGCGGCGCGGCGTTGCGGTGGATGGCCGATATCATCACACCGCTTCTTTTGGCGGTATTCCTCACCGTCATGGTCGATGGATTCAGTCGGGTTATTCGCCGGCGCCTCCCGGGGTTTCCACGCGCGGCCGCCATGGCGCTTGGGATCGCTATCCCATCGATTTTATTAATAGCCGGCGGGGTCGTCGTCGCCGATAATGCCGATGGCTTCATTCAGACCCTCGCCAAGTCAGAACCCAAATTGAACGCCGCGATCGCCGACATGGCCCACGCGACGCGGTTCCACGGCCCCCATTCCGTTGATCAGATGATGCGACGTCTGGATCCGACGCAATATCTTGGAACGATCGCTCAAGGCGTCCAGGGGTTTGCCTCCAGCGCCGTCTTCGTTTTGGTCTATCTTGGTTTTCTGATCGCTTCGCGAGGGGCGTTTGAGTTGAAAGGGCAAAGGTTGTTCGGCGCCGCCGAAAAGCGCCAGGAAGCCTTAAGCGTCATGCTGCGCGTGCGCGACGGGATCGAGCGTTATCTGTGGATACAGACCGTCACCGGCCTCATCATCGCGGTGGGCTCCTGGGCGGTGATGCTGTTCGTCGGTTTGGAGAACGCCCTGTTTTGGGCTTTTCTGATCTTTATCGTCAATTACATCCCGATCGTCGGCGCGGTGGCGGCTATTCTCCTGCCGACCCTGTTCGCCCTCCTGCAATTCCACGGCTTCGGACCGGCCTTGATCGTGTTTGGAGGATTGTGGGTCATCACCTTTCTGGTCGGCAATATTCTGTTGCCGCGAATGCAGGGCGACAGCCTCAATATGGACCCCCTTGTCGTCCTGCTCTCACTCGCTTTTTGGGGCGCCTTGTGGGGACTGCCGGGGATGTTTCTGTCGACCCCTCTTACCGTGCTGGTCATGGTGATCCTGGCGCAATTCGACGGCTCGCGCTGGATGGCGATTCTGCTGTCGCGCGATGGCGATCCTCAGCGTATGGGACGCGGATCGGAAATCTCGCCCGACGAGGTTACTGATCCAAAGGGGACGCCGGACGCCCTCTTGGCGCACGGTTGACAGTCGTACGAACACCGCGTCGTTGAGCGTTGCTGAGAGGAAACGTGATGCCGATGGATACCGCGCCCACAATGGGGCTCGACGACCTGCGCGACGCCTTTGCCGCCGCGGATGGCGCGGCGGGAGCCGATCACAGCCTGTTTCTGGCCCAGGTTCTTGAGGATTTTCGACCAGATGAACTGCCCGGCGTGTCGATCGCCGATTTGGCGACCGCGCTGGCCGCGTTTTGGAAGTTTGGCGCATCGGCGCCCATCTCGGCGGCCCCGGCCGTGCGATTGACGTCAGCGGTCGGGGCCGCGGGCCGCGATCTCAAGTGTGACCTGCTGGAAATTGTCCAGCCCGACGCGCCGTTCCTCGTCGACAGCGTGATGGGTGAAATGGGCGATGCCGCCGCCAACGTCATGGCCATGTTTCACCCGATTGTCGCGCTGCACAGGCAGCAGCGGTCGATGATCCAAATCTGGCTCGCGCCGGTCGGCGAGGAGCGCCGCGTCGGCCTGATCGAACGCGTGCTGACCACCCTGACCGATGTTCACGCCGCGGTGGCCGATTTTCCCGCCATGATGGCGTTGATGGGCCGCGCCATCGAAGACTTGTCGCGCGCCGCGCCGGGCGACCCGGTCGCCCTAGCCGAAGATATCGCATTTTTGCGTTGGATCGAGTCAGGCCGCTTCGTGTTCCTCGGCGCCCGCACCTATGACTATCCGCGTTCGGCGGACGGCTCATACGCGGCGGAGGAGCCATTGATTCAGCCCGAGGGCAGTTTGGGCGTGTTGCGGGACCCCAATCGGTCTGTGTTACGACGCGCGAGCGAACCGGCCGTTTTATCGGCGGTGCTGCGGCGCCAATTGGAGACGGTCGAACCGGTGATCGTCGCCAAGTCCAACCTGCGATCGCGGGTGCATCGTCGCGCCTATATGGATTACCTGGGCGTGCGGCGTTACGGCGATGACGGCCGCACCTCGGGCGAAGTGCGGTTTGTCGGTCTGTTTACCGCCGAGGCGTATGACCAATCGACGCGTGACATCCCGATGCTGCGCCGCAAGGTTGATCAGGTGATGACCGTGGCCGGCTTTGCGCCTGGAAGCCACAACGCGCTGCGCTTGGCCAATATTTTGGAGACCTTTCCCCGCGACGAATTGTTTCAGATCGACGCGCCGACCCTGCTGGCCACGGCCCAGGACATTCTACACTTGTCGGATCGGCCCCGGATAAGGCTGTTCGTACGTCGCGATCCGTTCGACCGTTTTGTCTCCGTGCTGTTTTACGCCCCTCGGGAACGCTATGACGCGACGTTGCGTCAACGTACCGGTGAAATTCTGGCGACCGCGTTTGGCGGGCGGGTTTCGGCCTTCTATCCCAATTTTTCCGACGCTCCGCTGGCGCGGGTTCACTATATCATCGGCGTCACCCCCGGTGCGCACCAGAATCCGGACATGCGCCATGTCGAGGCGCAGGTTGTCGCGGCGGCCCGCACTTGGAACGATGATCTTGACACTGCAATCCGCGCCGGCTCGGTTGACCCCGCGCGGGTGGCCGGCCTGCTGGCGACCTACGGCGGGGCCTTTCCAGCGGGATATCGTGACCAATACGATGCGCAGGAAGCCTTCGTAGACCTTCGGATCATCGAGGCCCTCGGCGGAGACGACGCCGTGCACGTGCGAGCTTTTCGTCGCGCGGGCGATTCGTCGCTGGCCTTTCGCTTCAAAATCTATCGGCGCGGGGAGACGCCGATCGTGCTGGCCCGCGTCACGCCGATCCTACAGGATATGGGATTGCGGGCCTTGGTGGAGGAAGGATTCGCGGTCACGCCCAGCGTTTCCACCGGCGGTCGGGTGTGGGTGCACGAGTATCTGCTCGAAGACGACCACGGTGAATCCCTCAACTTTGATACGGTCAAGTCGCCATTCGAGGCGGCGTTCCAGGCCGTATGGAGTGGGCAAACGCAAAGTGATGGATTTAATCGTCTGGTCTTGGAAATCGGCGCCTCTTGGCGTGAAGCGGCGCTAATCCGCGGCCTTGCGCGCTATCGCCTGCAGTCGGGATTGGACCCCAGTCAGGCGGTTCAAGAAGTTGCTCTGGCGACCTACCCGACCGCGGCCCGCTTGATTTTGGAGTTGTTCAAGACCCGGTTTGATCCGCAAACCGGAGCGGACTTAGCCGGTCGCGTCACGGCGGCGGCAGCGTTAAATGCACAAATCGAAACCTCGCTGCAAACGGTGGCCGCCCTTGACGATGACCGTGTATTGCGCCGCCTCGCCGCTCTGGTAAACGCCATCACGCGGACCAACTACTATCAGCCGGACGTTACCGGTGCGATCAAACCGCACATCAGTTTCAAGGTCGCCAGCCGTGATCTGATCGATCTTCCGTCGCCCAAGCCATTCCGAGAAATCTTCGTGTCAGCCCCCAATGTGGAAGGCGTGCATCTGCGGATGGGGCCGGTGGCGCGCGGGGGCCTGCGCTGGTCTGATCGGCGCGACGACTTCCGCACCGAAGT
>JANXWN010000122.1 GCA_025351125.1 Caulobacteraceae bacterium
ACCGGCCATTTCGGCAATACCGCCCGCGTTATCGGTGACTGGCCCAAAAGCGTCCAGGGCGACGATGAAGCCCGCCAGCGACAACATGGTCGTCGTGGCGATGGCGATGCCGAACAGCCCGGCAAATTGATAGGTGGCTACGATGCCGATGATGATCACCAAAGCCGGAGCGGCGGTGGATTCCAGCGACATCGCCAGGCCCTGAATGACGTTGGTGCCATGACCCGAGACCGACGCCTTGGCGATCGACTTGACGGGGCGAAAGTTGGTACCGGTGTAATATTCGGTAATGACCACGATGGCCGCCGTGACGGCCAAGCCGACGAGACCGCAATAGAACAACGCGTCGACCGCGATGGCTTGACCCAACACGGTGACGCCTTCGGCCGGAACCAACTTGTGGATCACATACCACACGGCCGGAACCGACAAGACACCGGTGACGATCAGTCCCTGATAAAGGGCGCCCATGATGTTTTGGCTCTTGCCCAACCGAACGGCGAAGGCCCCGATGATCGAGGTAATGATGCAGACTCCGCAAATCGCCAGCGGCAGCAGCATCATCGATTCGGCGACATCGCCGGTAAAGAAGATCGCCGCCAAAACCATGGTGGCCACCGTGGTCACCGCATAGGTTTCGAACAGATCGGCGGCCATTCCGGCGCAGTCGCCGACATTGTCGCCCACGTTGTCGGCGATCGTAGCGGCGTTGCGCGGGTCGTCTTCGGGAATGCCCGCTTCGACCTTGCCGACCATATCGCCGCCGACGTCGGCCCCCTTGGTGAAAATACCGCCACCCAAACGCGCGAAGATCGAGATCAGCGAAGCGCCGAAGCCCAGCGAAACCAGGGAATCAATCACGTCGCGGCTGGTGGGGGCCAGGCCCATATGCCGGGTCAGCACCGCGTAATAGCCCGTGACTCCCAACAGGGCGAAACCGGCGACCAGCATGCCGGTCACCGCGCCGGAGCGAAACGCCAGCGAGAGGCCCTTAGCGAGGCTTTCCGACGCCGCCTGCGCCGTGCGTACATTGGCGCGCACGGAAATCAGCATTCCGGCGAACCCGGCCAAGCCCGACAGGACGGCGCCGATCAAGAAACCGATGGCTTCACGCCAGCCGATCAGGAAGAAAATGATCACCAGGATCACCGCGCCCACCATGGCGATGGTGGTGTATTGGCGACGCAGATAAGCTTGCGCGCCTTCTTGAATCGCGGCGGCGATTTCCTGCATCTTGGCATTGCCGGCCGAGGCCTTGAGCAAAAACCAAGTTTGCGCGGCGCCATAGGCGACGGCCAACAGACCGGCCACAAACACCAAGGTTAAAACTAAATTCATCAGGAAATCGCCCCTCATTGTCTCTAAAGCCCAACCCAATCGATAAGGAGCGATCGGAAATTCGGCGCATAAAAATATGACCAATCGGCGCAGACGACCGTTTGGTCTCCACCTCGTTGCGGGGCTAACTGCCAAAACCGACGCCGCAAAGCAAGCGATGGCTGATATTGCGCCTAACAATCGGCTAAAAGCCGTTCAGATATCACCCATTACAAGGTCCCCCGTTCATGAGCGCCGCTCCACTGGCTTCCTACCCCGCCCTGCGTATGCGCCGTCTGCGTCAGGCTGATTGGACGCGCCGACTGGTTCGCGAGAGCAGGCTCGCGCCAAGCGATTTGATTTGGTCTGTAATCGTGCACGACGGAGAGGGGCGCGTTCCCGTGGCATCCATGCCGGGCGTGCAGCGCCTCTCTGTCGCCGAAGCGGCGAAGGCGGCGCGGGAGGCCAAGGCGCTGGGCATTCCCGCTATCGCGGTTTTTCCGCACGTCGACGGCGGCGAGAAAAACGCGGTCGGCTCGAAAGCCGCCGATCCGGACGGTCTGATCGCACGCGCGGTCAAGGGAATGAAGGACGCCGCGCCCGAGGTGGGTATCATGTGCGACGTCGCCCTCGACCCGTTCACCGATCATGGCCATGACGGGGTGATCGAAGCGGGGCGTATCCTTAATGACGCGACGATCGAACGCTTGGTCGCACAGGGGCTGATGCAGGCGCGCGCCGGATGCGACATCCTCGCCCCGTCGGACATGATGGACGGCCGCGTCGGGGTTCTGCGCACGGCGCTGGAGGCCGCGGGGCTGCAGGACACGCTGATCATGTCCTACGCCGCTAAATATGCTTCGGCGTTTTACGGGCCTTATCGCGAGGCGATCGGATCGAGTAAGCTCGGAACCGGATCGGCCGACAACCCCGCCGACAAAGCCACCTACCAAATGGACGCCGCCAACAGCGACGAAGCCCTGCGTGAAGTTGCTCTCGATATTGCCGAGGGCGCGGACATGGTGATGGTCAAACCGGGCATGCCCTATCTGGATATCGTCCGCCGGATCGTCGACGCCTTTTCCATGCCGACCTTCGCGTTTCAAGTCAGCGGCGAATACGCGATGATCATGGCCGCCGCGCAAAACGGCTGGCTGGATGAAGACCGGGCGGTTCTGGAAAGCCTAACCGCTTTCAAACGCGCGGGCTGCGCCGGCGTGATCACCTATTTCGCGCCGCGAGCGGCGCGACTGTTGGAGGCGTAGAGCGAGATGACAAATCGCAAGTTCTCCACCGCGTGGTTTTTAGCGCGCTTGTCACTCTGTTTGGGTCTGTCCGTGTCGTCGGCAAACGCGGCGAACGCGCCGGCCGACGCCGTGGTGTTCAATGCCCGTGTCTATACCGAAAATGCGGCGCACGGCGTCGCCGAAGCCTTGGCGCTGCGTGATGGCAAGATCGCGTTCGTCGGGTCAAATGTCCAAGCCAGGGCATTTATCGGGGCCCGGACTCGCGTCGAAAACGCCGGACGGCGACTGGTTCTGCCAGGGCTGGTCGATGCGCACATCCATCCGACCGGCATTGCGGACGTGCCAATGTGTAGTCTGGAAAGCGCGAGCATCACCTTGGAACACATGGCGCCGTTCATCCGCGCGTGCATCGACAAATTCCATATCGCGCCCGGCGAATGGGTGATGGTGCAACAGTGGAACTTCGCCGGCGGCAACGAGCCGAGTGAGGCGGTCCCGACCTTACGCGCCGCCCTTGATCGCGCCTCGGACAAAAACCCGGTGGCGCTGCTGGGCAATGACGGCCACCACGGCGCTTTCAATACGCCGGCCCTCGCCAAGGCGAAAAACGCGGCGGGCGCGAAGGTCCGGG
>JANXWN010000148.1 GCA_025351125.1 Caulobacteraceae bacterium
ATGCCCGACGTGGTCCGGATCGCCAGCATCGCCGAGCCGTGGATCAAGGCGACCATCTTCACCCCGGACGAATATCTGGGCGCGGTGATCAAGCTGTGCCAGGATCGGCGCGGCGAGCAGAAGGAACTCAGCTACGTCGGATCGCGCGCCATGGTGATCTACGACCTACCGCTCAACGAGGTGGTGTTCGACTTCTACGACCGGCTGAAGAGCATCTCCAAGGGCTACGCCAGCTTCGACTACCAGATCCAGGATTACCGCATCGGCGACCTGGTCAAGATGTCGATCCTGGTCAACGCCGAGCCGGTCGACGCCCTTTCCATGCTGGTGCACCGCGGCCGCGCCGAAGCGCGCGGGCGCTCGATGGTCGAAAAGATGAAGGAGCTGATCCCGCCGCACCTGTTCGTCATCCCGATCCAAGCGGCCATCGGCGGCAAGATCATCGCCCGCGAAACCGTCCGCGCCCTGCGAAAAGACGTCACCGCCAAATGCTACGGCGGCGACGCCACCCGCAAACGCAAGCTGCTCGACAAGCAAAAGGAGGGCAAGAAGAAGATGAGGCAGTTCGGCAAGGTGGAAATCCCGCAGGAGGCGTTCATCGCGGCGTTGAAGATGGACGGGGATTAGACCCCGTCCGATCGCGCTATGTCCCGGTTATGCTATGGCCGTAGGTGTGAGATTCGAAGTCAGCGAAAATAGTGCTGGACGGTTAAGGAAGATCAATGCCCCAAGGGTTTGCCGAAGCACCCGCCGCATTCCGTGGGCTTGAAACGCAGGAAGGCTGGTTGCGCCTCGCCCTGGCGCACGAGCGCGACACCATCATACGCATGGCGGCGTTTCATCGCGTGCGCGAGTTGTCCCGAACCGGGGGGCTTGTGCCCGCTCACAGCCTCGACGAAGGATTCTTCGTCGATGGAGTTCGCTACCCTCTATACAACCCACGACGTGGCATATTTAAGCCTGCGAGGATGAACTACCTCCTCTCCATCAAGACAGTTTTCCCCAAACCTGGTAATCGCGTTTGGTATGACGACCAGCGTGAGGTGCATCGTCAAATTTATGAGGGCGACGAACTCATTGATTATTCGTTCACAGGCGTGGACCCTGAAGCGGCGGACAATCGCAATTTACGAGTTGCCTGCGAGCACCAGATACCACTAATTTATTTTCTTGGGGTCAAACCGGCTCTCTACCAAGTCGTAACACCTGTCTTTGTTGCAGAAATTGATCGGACTGGGTTGCGAGCCCGAATCGTCTTCGGTCTCCCGGATCGAGCTTCTCCAGCGGCACCGTCGACGATGGTCGAGCGCCGATACGCGCTGCAAATGGTTAAGCAGAGGCTCCATCAGGCGTCGTTCCGTGAAGCGGTGATTTACGCCTACCAAGGCCGTTGCGCTCTCTCCGGCCTACCGGCGCCGATGCTTCTTGATGCCGCTCACATCATGGCTGATAAACACGAGCTGCTCGGTCAGCCGATTGTTCAGAACGGACTTCCACTTTCGAAGACCCATCATGCGGCCTTCGACGCGCACCTGATTGGCATAGACGCTGACTACCGAATTCACGTGTCTGATCGATTGATGTCGCTCAACGACGGGCCGATCCTAGAGGCGATGAAGAATTTGCATGGCGGCGTATTGCGTGATCCAACCCGTGAGAAGGACAAGGCAGACCGTGACCGTCTAGCTGCACGCTTCGAGTTGTTTAAAGCCGCCGCGTGAAGCGGGTTGGGGAATTCAGGCGACGCGATACCAATTCCATTCTGTCGCCGCCGACGGGGAACGTCGGCGGGGGCCTCATTGCCGAACGATCCAACTTGCGCGAAATACACATTTAGTGCATTTAATGCGCGTCCCGGAGCTCGACCATGCAAACCTTCGCCCTGTCCGAACTGGCCCGCAAGAGCGGAGCCGTGCGCCACGAGGCCGCGCGGGCGCCGGTCACGATCACCGATCGCAATCAACCGCGCTTCGTTCTCATGGCCATCGAAGATTACGATCGTCTCACCCGGCGCGCCCAAGATCCGCGCCGGGTTCTCGACTTGACCGCGCTCTCTGACGCGGACGCCGAGGCTGTAATGGCGGGCCTCGACAAACTGATCTTGGACGAGGATCGTGTCTGAGGCTCCCGCTGCGGGGGACGTGATCGTCTACCCCTATCGTTGGTTGGAGGAAGCGCGGGCGGAGCGCTCGCCCGACGGCGCCAAGCACCGGCCCTGTTGTGTCGTCGTCTCGGTAACAGACTCGCGCGGCGAAACGACGATCCTGCTTACGCCGATCAGCTCGAAGGCGCCGCGGGCCGGCCAGGCGGCCTTGCCCGTCCCTGAATCGAACGCCGCCATGCGGGCCTAACGCGTCACCGTGAGGCTTGGGTCTATGTCGGCGAGCGCGCCGGCGGGGCCGTCGGGGTCAAGGTGGACGACGGTCGTCTCGTGATCGGGCCGCAAAGAAAGCGGCGCTATTCGATGACGGAATTGCTGAAGGCGTCCGACTATTCGCAGGCCCAGGCGCGGGAGGACCGCGAGTGGGTGGATGCCGCGCCCGT
>JANXWN010000163.1 GCA_025351125.1 Caulobacteraceae bacterium
GCCGCGGCGGCGAACGCGGTGACCCAGTCGATCTCCACGATTCGTAAGCGCATCGATGCTCTCGGCACCAAGGAACCACTGATCACCCAACAGGGCGTGGCGCGGATCGTGGTTGAAGCGCCAGGCGAAAGCGACCCGGAAAAGCTAAAGGCGGTGATCGGTAAAACCGCAAAGCTAACGTTTCAAATGGTCGACGGCGATGTCTCCGCGGAAGACCTTGCCGCGGGTCGGATTCCTCCGGACGACGAGCTATTGCCCAATGACGGCGGCGGCCCGCCTCAACTCATCGTCAAGCGGCGATCTCTGGTGACCGGCGAAATGTTGACGAAAGCTTTCGCGAGTCACGATCAAAACAATCTGCCTGACATCAATTTCAGCTTTAACGGTCAGGGGACCCGACGGTTTGCTCAGGCGACGTCGGAAAACCTGCACAAGCCTTTTGCCATTGTGTTGGACAAACACATTATCTCGGCGCCGACCATTCAATCGGCGATCACGGCCGGGACCGGCGAAATAACCGGTAGTTTCTCGGAAGAATCGTCCCACGACTTGGCCCTCATGCTCAATTCCGGCGCCCTACCGGCGACCCTCAATGTCGTGGCGCAACACACCGTCGGGGCGCAACTGGGGGCCGACGCCGTGCGCGCCGGGCAGATTTCGATCCTAATTGGCGCCGCCCTGATCTTCGCGTTTGTGATTTTGTCCTACGGCCTGTTCGGTGGGTTTGCCGCCATAGCCCTGGTTATCAACGGGCTGATGATCGTCGGCATCATGAGCATGACGCAAGCGACGTTAACCTTGCCGGGCATCGCGGGGTTGGTTTTGACGCTCGCTGTCGCGGTGGACGCCAACGTGTTGATCTACGAGCGGATGCGCGATGAGGTCCGCGCCGGGCGCGCCGCCATGGCCGCCGCCGACGCCGGATTTTCCAAAGCCATCGTCACCATCATCGACGCCAATGTGACAACCTTGGTGGCCTCGATCATCATGTTCCAATTCGGTTCGGGACCGGTCAAGGGTTTCGCGTGGACCTTGTTTATCGGCGTGATCACCTCGGTCGGCACGGCCATTTTCGTCACTCAAGTCCTCATCGCCTGGTGGTTCCGCGCCTTCAAGCCCAAGACCCTGCCGATTATCTAGGACGCGATGCGTATGTGGCCCCTGATTAAGCTCCTACCGACGAAAACGAATTTTCCGTTCGTCAGCCTCGCACGTCTGTTCGCCACCTTGTCGATCGTCGCGGTGATCGGCACGGTGATCGGAACATTTTATCCGGGTCCGAACGTCGGTATCGATTTCAAAGGCGGCACGGTGTTGGAAATCAATACCGGCGCCAAGCCGGCCGATTTGGCGAGGGTTCGCGGCGCTTTGAACAATTTACACTTGGGCGACGTACAGGTTCAGACCTTCGGTAAACCCAACGCCGCCGTCGTCCGATTCCAGACCCCCAAGGGCGCCGATCCCGGAAAGATCGTAACCTCGGTCAAGGCGGCCATCAGCGGCGCCTTGGGGCAGGTCACCTATTCGCGCACGGATGTGATTGGTCCGGAGGTATCGGACGAACTGAAGATCAGTGGCGCCGTGTCCCTGCTGGCCGCCATCGGCCTAATGCTTCTCTATATTTGGTTCCGATTTCAGCTTCAGTTCGGACTAGGCGCCGTCGTGGCCCTGTTTCACGATGTAACCTTGTCGTTCGGGTTGATTTTGCTGCTCCGGCTTGAGTTCAGCCTCAACCTCATTGCCGCCCTGTTGACCATTATCGGATATTCGATGAACGATACGGTCGTGGTTTTTGATCGTCTGCGAGAAAATCGACGTAAATTCAAAAAGATGCCCCTGCGGGAATTGATCGACTTGTCTGTTAACGAAACCCTGTCGCGCACCGTCATCACCGGACTGACGGCGCTGTTGGCCCTGTCGGGCTTGGCGATGTTCGGTGGAGAATCGCTGCGCCCGCTTTCTATCGTGCTGTTGTTCGGTATCGTCATTGGCACCTATTCGTCGATCTACGTGGCGTCGCCGATCATTCTGTTGTGGGGGGTAAAAAAGGACGACGATGACGCCGTGCCGATCGCACCCCAACCGGCCCGACCCTAGCACCGCTCCGTGCGCCGACCTCCCTCGATCGACGCCTACGGCGGTGGCGGGTTCAGGGTCTCCGGCGTGTGGCGGCCGGGGTCTTTGCTCTTGCTCGGTGATCAAGCTTGCGACTGGCGGCCGACGACGGTCGAGGCCCTGACCGTCGGCGACTTCGACGCGGTGATCGCCGCCGGGCGCGCGATGTCTGAATTCGTGCTGTTGGGCACCGGCGCCGCGCAGGCTCTGCCGCCCCGGGCCGTGCGCGACGCCCTGCAAGCCTGCGGTTTGGGACTGGAATTCATGTCCACCAAGGGCGCGGCGCGGACTTACAATGTGCTGATGTCCGATGGGCGGCGCTGCGCGGTGGCTTTGATCGCGGTTTAGCCGAGACGTCAGCCGGGCGCGTTGTCCTTCGCCCTTTGTCTGAAATCCCGCCGTGGGCGCAGTGGCTATTTCAGCCGCCGAGAAATCTTTTCGCTTTCATGTAAAAGCGCTATCGTCTGTCCGCACGACTCATTTTCGGGGATTCGCTATGGCTGGTATGCTCTCCAACTTCCGTAACACTATGATCGTAAGCGTATTGCTAGCGCTCATCATGATCGTCGCCTTTGGTAAGGCGGCGGGATTTGACGGGCGGTTCGTGGAAGCGGTGTTCCGGTGGATGCACGTCGTATTCGGCATTCTTTGGATAGGTTTGTTGTACTACTTCAACTTCGTGCAGATTCGGAAA
>JANXWN010000193.1 GCA_025351125.1 Caulobacteraceae bacterium
TCTGCCGTCCCCCAATCCACGGCCGCCAGCCAGCCGGCGTTGCAATGGGTCAGGATGTTGACGGTCTCGCCGACCTTGCGCGCGGCGACCGCGCCGATAATGTCGGCGCCGCATTCGCCGATCTTGCGGCACGCCGCGACATCATCCTCGGCGACCGCAGCGGCCTCGTTCGCGGCCGCCTCCGCGCGGGCCGAAGGGGGCAGGGCCGTCACGGCCGAATAGACCCGCGCCAGCGCCCACGCTAAATTCACCGCCGTTGGCCGGGTGGCGGCGAGGCTCGCCCGCGCGCGGGCGAGGCCGGCGTCCGAGGGATCGCCGCGCAGGGCCAGAGCTAGCCCCCAGGCCGCGGTAACGCCGATCAAGGGCGCGCCGCGAACTTGCATATCAGCGATTGCGCGAACGGCGTCGCCCAATCGATTGAGGCGAATGATCTCCACGCGATGGGGCAGCTTGGTTTGATCGATGATCTCCACGGCGCCGTCGGCGGTGGGCCAGATCGTTCGCATGGGCTGGCCGTGGACTAACATGCGGGACACGGCTCGCTGACCGCCATCATCCATCCCATCCTGGCGAAAACAGAAATCGTTCCGCCCATAACGCCGCCAGTCTCGGATCGTCGTCGACGTGGCGAACAACATCGCCCATGCGCGGCGCGACCTCGTAAAACCGCCGACGATGAGGTTCCCAGCGCGATAAAATCGTCACGTAGAGATCCAAAACCGTCAGCGAATCGCCGAGCAAATACCGCCCAGGCGAGATCTGCTTTTCCATAATCTCCCAACACGCCGCAATTCGATGGTCGATCCGGGCGCGTAAGGCACCCTCGTGGGCGTTGTCGGCAGCCATCGGGCCCGGTTCATCGCGGATCCAATACAGTGAATAAATCGCGGCTGAAACGAAAGCCATCCACCGCAGATACGCGGCGCGTGACGGTTCGCCGATGCGCGGCGCCAAACCGACCCCCGGAAATTCATCGGCCAGCCAGATCAGGATCGCCGCGCTCTCGGTCATCAGTTCGCCGCTCGGCAAAACCAAGGCCGGAACCTGCCGCATGGGGTTGATGGGATGGTTCTCACCGGCTTCGACACGGTAGGGCGCGCCGATGATTGTGAGCGCCGCCTCGACGCACACCGAGCCAGTGGACTGACCGCCGAACACCACAAATTCCTGGGTCATTGATTTGTCCCCAAATTCCCCCACATAATCTTGTAGGCCAACGTTAACTTCCCGCTAGATGTTGTCTTGCACACTGATAGTGTCAGGGGTTCGTAAGGTTCGCGACAATATGCGAATCGGCCCCGTCTTTTGGATACCGCCGCCGATGACCCTCGTCACACCCGCCCTGATCATTCCGTCGGCCAAACCCGACCTGTTGACGTCGTCGCCAGCCTATAAGCCTTTCCGCTACCCGTGGGCGTACGATTTTTGGAAGCGCCAGCAGCAAGTCCATTGGATGCCCGAGGAGGTTCCGCTGGGCGAGGACTGCAAGGACTGGGCGACCAAGCTGAATGATCGCGAACGCAACCTACTAACCCAGATTTTCCGCTTCTTTACCCAGTCGGACGTCGAGGTCAACGACAACTATATGGAACGCTACGCCACGGTCTTCAAACCGACCGAGGTCAAGATGATGCTGGCGGCGTTTTCGAACATGGAAACGATTCATATCGCCGCCTATGCCTTGCTGTTGGAAACCATCGGGATGCCCGAATCGGAGTTTTCGGCCTTCCTTGAGCTTGAAGCGCTCAAGGCCAAACACGACTATATGCAAAAATTCGGCATGAATTCGAACGCCGATATCGCCCGGACCTTGGCGATGTTCGGCGGCTTTACCGAGGGTCTGCAATTGTTCGCCAGCTTCGCTATGTTGATGAACTTTCCTCGCTTCAACAAGATGAAGGGCATGGGACAGATCGTATCCTGGAGCGTGCGCGACGAGAGCCTGCACTGCGAGGGGATCGTCAAGTTATACCACGCCTTCAACGCCGAAACCGGCGCGGTCACCAAAACGGTGGCTGACGATATCGTCGACTGTTGCAAAACCGTGGTCGGCCTGGAAGACCGCTTCATCGATTTGGCCTTCGAGGCCGGCGAAGTCCAGGGCATGACGCCCGACGACATCAAAGCCTACATCCGTTTCATCGCCGACTGGCGCCTGCGCCAATTGGGCCTGCCGGAGGTTTACGGCGCCAAGGAAAACCCTCTGCCGTGGCTGCAAAGCATGTTGTCGGGCGTCGAACACGCCAACTTCTTTGAAGCCCGATCGACGGAATATTCCAAGGCGGCGACCCGCGGCTCGTGGCACGGCGGCGCCGGCGTCTGGTCAGCGTTCGACGACATGATGGCCAAGCGAGACGCACCGCAATCGACGCACTGAGTGCTTTTGTCGCGGGGCGTCCGGCTTCGTTGGTCGCGATGTCTGGCCTTTGTCATTGAGTCCGGCTAACACCGCGCCATGACCAGACGCGTTGCCCTGGAAGGCGTCGACAACTTCCGAGACTATGGCGATTACCCGACGTCGTCGGGACGTCGGTTAGACCGGGGCAAGCTCTACCGATCGGCCAGCCATGGCCGCGCCACGGACGCCGATTTGGCGACAATCTCGGCGCTCGGTTTGGCTGTCGTCGTCGATCTGCGACGCGAAACCGAGCAAACCCGCGATCCGTCGCGCCGCCCAAAGAATTTTCAAGGTCAGATTATCACGAGCGACAAGGCGGCGAACGAGGAGGATGGCTGGATCAAACACCTCCAGTCTTCCGACCTGACGGAAGACGCTTTTCGCAACTATATGGTGACCTATTACCAAGAAGCGCCGTTCGACCCGCGTCACATCGACCTGTTCACCCGTTATTTTGCAGCCTTGGCGGTTACCGACGGCCCGATCTTGATCCACTGCGCCGCCGGCAAGGATCGTACAGGCCTTTTGGTCGCCCTTACCCACCATCTGCTGGGTGTTCATCCCGATGACGCCTTAGCTGATTATCTGCTGACGAATGACGTTGAGCGGCTTGAACGGCGGTTGCCGCTCGTCACTGAATACATCAGCGCTTTTTCCGGCAAGACACCCACCGACGCCGCCGTACGCGTCGCGATGGGCGTTGAACCGCACTATTTGGAGGCGGCGCTAGGCGAGATAAAGAACCGTTTTGGCGGGACCGACCGCTATATTGAGCGGATTTTGCGTGTCGACCCTGCCTCGCGGGACGTGATCAGCGCCCGATTGCTGTCTTAAAAAAACGCCCGCCGCAACCGGATCGGTCGACGACGGGCGCCAAGGAAAACCATGAAGCCTCATACTTCATGGACGATATTGCCCTGTCGGGCGGCGATATCCGAATCACCATGACGTGAGACGGTTTTGTCGTCCGGCCGCGACGCGCTAGAATCGGCGAAGCGGCGTCCCCGCGGTGATGGCGTCTGGAACCTTGCGAACCGGCGGAAGACGCCAATCGCCGTGGAAACTAAAATTCAGAGTGCGGCACAGCCGGACGCCCCCGGTGGCCGAGGGCCCCACGACATAGACCCGCAAATCTCGGTTGAGACGTGGCCTGCCAAACGCCATCCAGGCCTTCTCCGACCCGGGACAAAAGGCGGCGATCATCGCGGCCCCCTCACGATCGGATTTTATGGAATACACGTCACGCTCGGTGGCCGTTGCACCGATGAGCGGGGTCAGACCCGTCACGTTCAAATCGCTTTCGCGAACCGGTTGCAACTCCGCGGTCGCTTGAGCCTCGGTGGCGCGGACACTCATCATGGTGGTGTGGAACAGGCCTTGTCTGAACTCGAAGGTCAGAGATCCCGCCGCGATCCGGGTTTCAGGGTCGGCCGGATCATATGAATAAAGCCGCACGGCGTCGGCGCGCGCCGACGGGGCAAGAACCAGCAGCGCGACGATCGCGAGAACTCTAGGCGGCGTCAAGGGCGGCGGCCGCGCGACAAGGCCGAGCTAGCGTCGAAATCGACCAGACGCCAAACACCGGCTTCATCCGCAAAGGTCAACAAACACGGGCCTTGCCGCCGGACGATGACGCAAACCCGACCATCAGGCAGCGCCGTCAGCACGGCGGTGAGTGAAAGCCGGTTCGGTATGGGCGTATTGGCGCTGTAGCCGTAATAGGCCGCTACATCCCGAAACACCGCCGGTTGCAGCAAGACGTCGCCGGCCAAGCGCGAGGCGGGACCCGACAACCACGCGCCTAACAGAGTCAGCCCCGAAGGCATATGCGCCGACCGCGCGCGCCGCATCATTTCGGACTGGACGCGCGCGTCTAACGCCCGGCGATCGACGTGCGCGTCGAACGTGGCTTGGTCGTCATCGCGAATGGACACCATCAAGGCGTGGATGTCGCCGGCCGCGGCGAAACGGTCAGTCGCCGCGCAACCGGCCAAAATAACGGTGCTTAAGAAGAGGATGAGGGCTCTGGGAGCATTTACCATTTCATTTTTTGCCATCGCTTCACAGCCTCAGGCACCCGTGCGTTGTTTGAAAAAAGCAATGACTCGCGCTTCCGCGGCCTTGGTCGGACCATCCACATCGTCGTCTCGCAAGTGAATGGTGAGGACCGAGTGCGGGGCCATGGCCGTACCCTGCAGGCCATCCGCGGCCGCAAGTTCAATGGCTTCAAACCGATCGCCGAAAGTCCGTTTCAAGGCCTCGAAACGCGCATCCGGCACGAAATTATCGCCATGAAACCGCAGACCGATCATCGAAAGGTCTTCCTCGGCGAATCGTCGTTTAGCGCAGGCGATCTCGCCCGCCGAGACGCCGATACCCGCCATGCGCCTCTTTGAAAATGCCGGCAGCGGGAGAGAAGGCTGCGATAACACCGGGGCGACGACGCACGGTTCGGTCATCATCGCCAATGCGAAGTTTCCGGTAAAGCACATGCCAACAGCGCCCACGCCCTTGCCGCCGCAATCAGCGTGGACCCGCACGGCCAGGGCTCTGAGCCAATCGACGATGGGACTTGAGGCGTCGGTCGCCCAAGCGTGAAATTCTCGGCGTATACAGATGCCGTTGATCATCGATGTCAGCCCATAGCCGGCCGATACGGGACGTCCCGGTTCGCCAAACAGGCTGGGACAAAACACCGTCATGCCCGCCGCCGCCACGCGGTCAGCGAAGCGAATGACCAGGGGATGCAGGCCCGGCATTTCATGAATGACAATGACCGCCGGTCCGGAGCCGCGCCGCCACACCGGTCGTGTCCAACGACCCGCCGGATCGGTAAAATCAAATTTTTCATACGCCGACAGCGCTTCTTCGTATGACATGGGCTTGTCCTTTGTAGCCGGCGGTCGGCGCCAGAAGCGATCAGAACATTGAGCGACCGGCGATGCGCACGTCGTATTGTCGCTCACCGGAACGAAACTCGGCGTCCCCTTCCAGCGCAAGGTAGGAATATTGCGAACCGGACTTGACGGAGACGCCGAACGTCGCCCAACCACCCTTGCTGCGATCCGCCGCCATGGTAAACGGGTCCCCGCCGGCAAAGCTGGCGATGGTGTCGCCGATGTTACCCGAAACGATCTCGCGCCAGCCGCCGCGCACTTCGGCGCGCAACCAGTTGGTCGTACCCCATTGCGTTCCGAGCACCATGACCGCCCGACCGCTCAACCGAGAACTGTTGCGACTGGCGAGGGCCAAATCAAATCCGGCGCCGCCGCCGCTCTCGGCATGCGCGCCTTCGTCGAGGCGGAAATAATCAGCGGACAGTTCCGGTCGGGCATAAAACCGACCGAATTTTTGTTCGTAAGCGACCAGAGCGTGACCGTCAAAAAAGAACCCGCCCCAGGTCGAGCTTGCCGAATCCGTCGCATTGGTTGCGACGAACCTACGTTGGCTTGAAAAGAAGGCATAGCCGCCACCCGCTCGCGCCGCGACGCGCAACCCGCCGACGGCGCGACGGTAATACAGGCTGCCTTCAACGATTGAGGCGACTGTCCGACTGCCGACCTGGGCGGCCGCGTCAGCTTCTTCGGCGTTCATGTAGCTGAGTGTCGCGCCCACGGCGCCGCCGCCTCGGCCCATTCGCTCGTAACCCGCTACGACACCGAACAATTTTGCATAGGAGCCGAGGGTTTGAACGCCCTTGCGGTTCACCCGATCATTAACCTCCTGCAACCAAAGGCTGGATCCCGCCACGCGGGCGCCGGCGTCGGGCGTAGTGGAGGTCATGTTCGACACCGAGTGGCTGGCTGATTCCAGGGCCTCGAACAAGCCTTGCCCTTGGCTGGGCAAGAGTTGGTCGTAGACGGTTTTAAACGCGGTTTCAGTTGAAGCCGACAGGAGCGCCGCCTCGATCCCGTGCACTCCGTTGTCATTGGGCAGGGCTTTTAAAACGGCGGGCAGAGCGCTTGCCTCGGCCGCGTTAACCCCCAACTGGCTCGTGGTTTTTTGAGCGACCGTCAAAACTATGCAGTCAGTCGCGCAATTCGCCGTGCCCGACACGGCGCTTGGCGTTGCGGCGTACAGATAGGGCGCGTTGTTTAATACCCCGCCGGCAAAGACGCCCGACGTCAAGGTCCCGCCCCCGGAGGTTTGCAGGATCACATAGTCATGCGTCAGGGTTGTTTGCAGGCTTTGCAGCGTCAATCCCAAAGTTGCGCCGCTGGCGAAACTCGACGCGCCGGTCGTGACAAATTTAGTATTGGTGCCCGCCGTGGGGTTTGCCGCCACCAACAACACGCCGCTCGCGCCGACATTAACGCTTTTGGCTTGAACGGTGCTGGAATTGGTGTCGCTCAATGTGCCGTTGACGACGTTCAAGGTTAGCGTGTTGGCGCCCCCGTCCACCAGGGAACCGGTCACGACCGGAACGGCGCCTTGCGCAATGGCGTTGGCGTCCGCGCTTATTGTCAGCGTGTTGACGCCGGCCCCGAGGTTTATGCTTGGGGCCGTTATGACACCTGCCGCGACCGTCATAGTCGTGCCGCCATTGCCGAACAGGATCGACCCGTTAATGGTCGGCACGGTCGCCCCGATTTGGCGCCATATCCCCGAATTTATCGCCGGATCGACCGCCACGCCGGCCGCCGATGTCGCTTGGTAGAGCACGCCATTTTCGCTGACGATCTGACCGACAGTATAAGTCAAAGTGGAATTGTAAGCGCCGCTCGATTTGATCTGGTTAGCCGACAGCTGTTGGGTCAAGCTTTGCGCCGCCGTTCCCAGTGACATGTCGATCGCGGTAATTGTTCCGGGCATGGGGGCGGTGTTGAGGGTCTGGGTAAGTTGCGCGCTTATCGTGCCGGCATTGACGATAGTTGTCAGAGAACCGGATTTATCGATGATCGCACCGGCGTTTCCGCCCAATCCGCCGGAGCCGCTGATGTTGGCGACAATGCCGGCGTTGTTTATAAGACTTGACACGCTGGCGCCGCTGTCGATTTGAATCGCGGTAACGTTTAACGGCGTGCCGGTCGTCGCCGCGCTGATCTGCGACGTGGTGGCGGTGATCGAGCCCTCATTGCGGATCACCGGAACGGTGGCGCCGCCACCGATGTGAATCGCCGTTGCATTGGCTTGATAGGATTGCGCGCTGATCGCGCCGGCGTTGAACATGCCGCCGCCTAAAGAGACCGCCCCGCCGAGGCCGCCGATCTGAACGGCCGTCGCCGTCGCCGCGCTGGGGAGATTTGGCGAGGTGACCTGATCGAATATTCCGTTGCCGAGGATCGAACCTTGATTAACGAAACCATAGGTTCCGGACGCGATGCCCGAAGCGCTCGTGGTGACATTGCCCAATGTCACGGTCGAGGCGGCGGCGCCGACCGTCAAGGCCGGCGCAGAGCCGTAGGATGCGATCTGGCCGGTGCCCTGCACCAAATCGGCAACGCCGTTCGCGTCTAGATCGAGGTTCGTCGTCGACAAAGTCAACGGCGGAGCGCTGATCAGCAGGCCGCCACCCACATTCGCCCCGATTGTGACGGCCGAACCGCCCTGTTGCAGTTGATCGGCGGTATAAAGCTTTGCTATGGCCGGATTGGAGGGCCGCGTGGTGGTGCGGTAGCCGGTGGCTGTTTCAGTCCCCGAAATATCAATGCCGCCGCTTACCGCGCCGCCTATGACCACCGCCCGCGCCCCGACCCCCGTGGCGTTGATGGCGGTCAAACGCAAATTGCCGGTCACGCCGCCGCTCGACGTGATGTCGAGGCCGACTACGCCGTTGCCGTTGGGATTGGTCGTACTGACGGTTTCACCGCCAAGAACGCTGATTGTACCTTTGACCGCGGTCGCCGCCGCCGTCGATGTCGCGGCGGTGACATTCAACATTTGGAAGTCGCCGATTACAGGCGCGGCGATTTGCACGCCAAAGGAATTGTCACCGTGAACGGTGATCGAACCGGTGTCGTAGATGGCAACCGGATTGGTGAACCCCAACGTCGCCGGAAGATTGCCCGTAAACACGCCGGGCCCGCTGACCAGAAGGCCGATCCGGTTGGTCCCGTTGGCAAATTTTCCGCTTGCTAATCCGTTGTTACTTGGATCGGCGGCAGCGGTGTAGGCCTCGCTCACGGTAATCGTGCCGGTGTTCGTAAAGGAGCCGGTATTTCCGCCCAGCAATTGCACGCCAATGGCGTTATTGATGTCCGTAAAGCTGATGGAGCCCTCATTCGTCACCGCGTTGCTGCTGTTGATGACTACCGCCGCGCCACCCGCGGTGTTGGTTATGCCGATTGAGCCCGTTGAGGTGATATCAACGTTGGCGGGCGCGCCCGACGATGCCGTCGCCGTCGCCACCGGCGTGCTGGTGGCTGTTTTGATTGACACCTGGGCGTTTGCCTCGCCGAAAAATAACGCCAAGAAGGGTGCAGCCGAAACGGCGACCGCGCGAATTGTAAGGTTCATCAAACGGGGACTCTCACTCGCGGCGGGTCAATGAAGCGGACGGATCGGAAAATTTGATTCAACCCGGTTAATACGACTTCAATGGGGCGCCTTTCAAGGCAAGGCTTAAAAGACCCGACTGTCATACGCCGGACATCCGCGACATGCGATAGAATGCCAGCATAATGCGGCCCGTTGATTTCGGAATCCAATGTCTGACTCTTCCCCTCCCACTAAGATCCGACCACTCGTCCCCTGGCAGCTGGTGCTTATGGGCGCGCTGGGCGCCGCGGCGCCGGCGGGATTGGCGGCGGCGGGTCTGGCGCCATTGGTACCAGCCTTGGACTTGTCGGTGGTGATGATTTTTGCGGGCGGCCTGGCGATCGCCTGGTCGTGGCGCGCACCGCGCGCCGATCCGGCTCAACGCGCCGCCGCACCCCCGGTTGCGTTGGTTCGCCAGCCACCTTTCGCGATCATGCTCGAACACCTGATCGATCCGATTTTGCTAATCGCGGGCGGCGATCCGGCCGATTTAGGCGACCGACGGTTTGTCTACGCCAACGGGGCGGCGCGTGATCTCCTGCACATTCAACGCAGCGATGGACCCTTGACGACCGCCGTGCGGGCGCCGGAAATCCTTGCTGCCGTAGAGGGCGCCCTGTTTGGCGAGGGCCCGCGCTATGCCGTCTACGAAACGCGAGGCGTAGCTGAACGGTTTTGGCGCGTCAGCGTCATCGCTTTGACCGGCGAGCGTTGGGGCGAGGGGTCCGAACGTCTGGCTTTGCTGACCCTGCGCGATGAAACAGAGATACGCCGCAGCGAGCGCACCCGCGCCGATTTCCTGGCCAACGCCAGTCACGAATTGCGCACACCTCTAGCGTCTCTGGCGGGATTCGTGGAGACCCTGCGCGGCCATGCGCGCGACGATCCGGAGGCTCGCGAGCGATTTTTAGGCATCATGCAGGCGCAGGCCGAACGAATGCGCCGCCTGATCTACGATCTGACCAGCCTCTCGCGGATCGAGCTGGGGGAGCACATTCCGCCATCAGGTCGGGTCGATATGGCCACCGCCGTCGTCGACGTCGTCGACGCGCTCGCGCCGATCGCCGTCGAGCGTCAGGTGTCGCTGCGCTCGATCTTGCCGCCCCCCGATAGCGCGATCGCCCTGGGTGACCGCGACCAGATATTGCAAGTGATTCAGAATTTGGCGGAAAACGCGCTGAAATACACACCCGTTGGACATGCTGTCGTTCTCGAAGTGATGAGTGATTTGGAGGCCGGCGGCGCGACCACCCCTGTGGCGACGGGCGGCGCGCATCTGTCGCTGGTCACCCCCGACAACGCAGCCGGCAAGCGATATGTCGCGGTGCGCGTGCGCGA
>JANXWN010000195.1 GCA_025351125.1 Caulobacteraceae bacterium
ATTTCAAAGCCCATCGCGCCCACAGCGATGATCGAGCCGATGATCATGGCGTCGATCATGCCGTTCGGCGGCTCGCTGACGAAGGCGAAACGCTGCGACTGAGCGGCATCGAACATTTGGTTGAGAGCGTTGATCAAGGTCGCGCTAGCGGCGGTCGGGGCCTTGCGGATCACCGCGGTCGCCACGGTCCAAATGCGATATTGTTGCGCTTCACCGCGCGCGTTCAGCATTTCCGCCCGCGGCTCGGATTTGGCCAGCGTGAACGCCAGCCGCGTCTTGGCGTAGTCACGGATCAAGCCTGCGATCATCTCGCCGTCGGGGCCACCCGTCATCCGGCCCCTCAACCATGCCGTGCCGATGGCGTTGGCCTCGGTTACAACCAACTCCCGCCGAGACTCGAACCGGTTTTGAGCGGAATTGATCGACAGCCCCAACATAAAAGTCATCAGACCCAGCATGGCGGCGGCTAGGGTCGCGGTGGCGGCATGCACCTGATGGCTGCCGCCGGCTCGCTGCGCCCGACGGCGGCCTAGCCGGTAGCCCCCTTCGCAGGCGGCGGTCAAAACCACGAACAACGCCAGGGCGAGCGCGGGCGCGCTGGTCTGCAGAAACCACACCAAGACTGCGTTCATGTCCCATCCCGGTTTATGGCGATACGTTTGCGTCTAAACTCATACTTCCTTGGGATTTGAAAGCGCGCGGTCGAGAGACGGTATCAAAACGTCCGACCGCCGTGTTGATGCAGAGAGGTGAATACGCCAAATAGGCGATGTTTTCCCGCGGAAGGGTGCGTTGTCGCGCCGATGGGCAATACGAGGGAGCACGGTGATATGGCCGGTTTGAAAGATAAGCGGGGCTTCATCGACAAGGACAGGTTGGATCTGTCCGAGCGGCAGGCGGTCGAATACTGGATGAAACGCTGGGGCGTCACCCGCGACCAACTCACCGCCGCCCACCGCGTGGCCGGTCGTATGACCAAGGACATCGCCGCGCAATTAGGCAAAAGACGATAGGGATGCGCCGGCCGGCAAGCGTCCGCGTTTCGCTCTTTTGGCCCGGCGGTCCGAGCGCTGTGGACCCGCTTGGCTCAGGTCACTATGACGGTGCATGACCTCCCACAACCCGCAGACCGACATCGTCATCATCGGCGGTGGCCATAACGGCCTCGTCTGTGCTTTTTATCTGGCGACGGCAGGCCTGAAGGTGACCGTGCTTGAGCGGCGCGCGGTGGTCGGCGGCGCGGCGGTCACCGAGGAGTTTTATCCGGGATTCCGCAATTCCGTAGCGGCCTACACCGTTAGCCTGCTAAATCCCAAAATCATCGCCGACATGGCTTTAGCGGCGCACGGCCTGACGGTCGTCGAGCGCAAAGTCGCTAACTTTCTCCCCATAGACGACCGCCAATACCTGCTGACGGGCGAGGGGCGCACCCACGCCGAGGTGGCCAAATTTTCAGTCCGAGACGCTGAGCGGTTGGATGTTTATGGCGAACGACTGGACGTGATCGCCGACGTATTGCGCGGCTTAGTGCTGAAGACGCCGCCGAATGTTACGGCGGGCGGCTGGAGCGCGGCCCTACCGGAACTCTTCAAAAGCCTGGGGCTCTCGCAACGTTTGGTCAGATTGGACATGGCCAGTCGGCGCGATCTTCTGGCGCTGTTTGCCCAATCGGCGGGCGATTATTTGGACGGTTGGTTCGAGAGTGACCCGATCAAGGCGGTGTTCGGCTTCGACGGTATCGTCGGCAATTTCGCCAGCCCTTACACGCCCGGTTCCGCCTACGTCCTGCTGCACCATGTGTTTGGCGAGGTGAACGGCAAGAAGGGAGCGTGGGGACACGCCGTGGGCGGCATGGGGGCGATTACCCAAGCCATGCTTAAGGCCTGCGAGGCCGCGGGCGTCGAAGTGCATACGCAAACGGCGGTGCGTGAGGTAATCGTCGAAAAAGGTCGGGCCGTCGGCGTTGTCACAGCGGACGGCGCGGCGATTCGCGCGGCGCGCGTCGTCTCGAACATCCACCCCAAGCTGCTGTTCCAAAACCTAGTCGACCCGGCGCTGGCGCCGGCGGACTTTAACGAGCGCATTGCGCGTCATCGCAACGGGTCGGGCACCTTCCGCATGAATGTCGCCTTAGCGGAACTACCGCGCTTTACCTGTTTACCGGACGACGGCGACCACATGACCGCCGGAATTATCATGGCCCCCAGCCTTGGCTATATGGAGCGAGCCTATACCGACGCCCGCGCTGACGGCTGGTCGAAGGCGCCGATCGTGGAAATGCTCGTCCCCTCGACGCTGGACGACAGCCTCGCGCCCGCGGGGCGCCACGTCGCCAGCTTGTTCTGCCAACACGTCGCGCCGACGCTTTCGGACGGCAGGTCGTGGGACGATCATCGCGAGACGGTGGCCGATTTAATGATTGAGACCGTCGATCGCCACGCCCCGGGTTTCAAAGCCTCGGTACTTGGGCGAATGGCGCTCAGCCCGCTGGATCTGGAGCGCACCTTCGGACTGGTCGGCGGAGACATATTTCACGGCAAGCTAGAGCTTGACCAGCTGTTCTCGGCCCGCCCGGTTCTGGGGCACGGCGATCACCGCGCCCCGATCGCGGGCTTGTATATGTGCGGCGCCGGAACCCACCCCGGCGGCGGCGTCACCGGCGCGCCGGGACACAATGCCGCCCGAGAAATTCTCAAAGATGTTCGCCGCAGACGCTGACCAAAATTCCGGCGATTTTGCTGCAACGCAATATCATGCTTGCAATGCGGAATGATTGCGGCTAAAAAGCTGGTGTTCAGCCAACGTGTACCGGTTGAACCCCACGGTCTCGCTCCGAATCGACGTATATGTTAGCGGAGTGATCGCGCGGATGTCGGGGAGCAATATCGCTCTCGTCACACAGGACACGAGATCTTTGCTTTTAACTCTTAAACCGCGTGTGAAAACACGTGTCTCATTTTGTGTTGCTGTACTGTCTGCTTTCTTCGTGGGGGCCGGCGTCGGCGCCGTCGTTATCACGCAGTGGTCCTCGCCGGCTCATTCTGGCGCCGCCGAGGCGACAAAGTCCGGCTATCGCGCCGCTCAGGCCGTGGCCGCCCAAACGCCGTCCACGCCGGCGTCGATGTCAGTGTCGCTGTCGTCGATCAACGCCCTGCCCGTCATCGCCACGCCGACACCGCCGCGCCGCGAGCTCGAGTGCCTGACCGATGCGGTCTACTACGAAGCGCGCGGCGAAAGCCTGGAGGGGCAAGCGGCCGTCGCGCAAGTCGTGCTCAATCGGGCGCGGGCGCCCCGCTTTCCCAAGAGCGTGTGCGGTGTTGTGTTCCAAGGCGTCGGCGCTGGCGGATGCCAGTTTAGCTTCGCCTGCAACGGCGCCATGGCGCATACCGTCGAATGGGCCGCTTGGGGACGCGCCCAGGCGGTGGCCGCGCGGGCGCTCAACGGCTATGTCATGGACGCGGTCGGGACGGCGGTGCAATTCCACGGGACGCATTCGGCGTCTGGCGATTTGGGCCAAGACGGCGCCGTCGCCCGGATCGGCCGCCACCTGTTCCTAACCCAAAACCAGCCCGCGACGAGCCTAAATGCCTCTCGCACGGTGGTCTCCGAGCCGCGACACGGGATTCGAGTGTTTCGCGGCGGCGCCTCGGAGCGAGTCCTCGTAGCAATGGATAGAGGCGCGCCCAGCGCCCTCCCGCCACAGGAAATGGCGTCACAATAAGATCTGAAGCCATGCGGCGCGTGACGCCGAGTCGCTTCTCCCGAAAGGGGAAGAGAAAGCAACTCCTAACTTCTTTGGCCTGCGCGTAAAACCGTGCCTTGATGCTCTGCTGAATGGGTCGCCCGCGCCGCTCTGCGCAGCGCCTGCGGCGGTTGGCCGAACGCGCGAACGAAGGCGCGCCGCATTCGTTCGGGATCGCCAAAACCCGCCTGCCCCGCGATTTGGTCAATCGGGCGGGCGCTGGTCTCGATGGCGGCGCGGGCCGACTCTACCCGCAGCCGCTCTACCGCCTTGGCCGGTGTAACGCCGACATGAGCGGAAAAGGCGCGAGCGAAGTTGCGCGGGCTCATGGCCGCCTTATCGGCGAGAATTTCCACGGTCAGGGCGTCGCCCAGATGCTCGCGCGCCCACGCCAAAACCCCGTCAAACCGGCCCGCTTCGCTCTGCATGTCCAGCATGGCTGAAAACTGCGATTGTCCACCTGGACGCCGCTGATAAACCACCAATTGTTGCGCCGTACGCTTAGCCACGGCGTCGCCGAGGTCCTGCGCGATCATCGCCAGGGCCATATCGATGCCGGCGGTGATGCCCGCCGAGGTCCACACCGGGCCGTCCTTGATCCAGATCCGATCCGCCTCTAGGCGCACGGCGGCAAATCGGCGGGTAAAATCGGCTGTGCGCGACCAGTGGGTGGTCGCGCGACGCCCGTCCAACAGGCCCGCGGCCGCCAAAACATAGGCGCCCGAACACACACTGGCGACCCGCCGCCCCGCCGACGCGGCGCCTCGGGCAAAATCGAGCAAGGCCGCAACGCTCATGGCGTCGCGCGAGCCGTCGCCCCCGGTGATGATCAGCGTGTCGAGCATCGTCGGATCACCCAACCGCGCCGCCCTCATCCGAACGCCCGACGAACTGACAACCGCGCCCGCCCGCGCCCCCCGGACGCTCAATGCATAGGCGCCGGGACTGTAACGCGCGGCGATTTCGAACGCAGCGATCGGGCCGGCGGCGTCCAGAATTTGGAACCCCGGAAAAATCACGAAAACGATGCTGCGTGTCATGGCTTTATTTAAGGGAACCTAGTCATTTCAGACAATACCTAATCAAGCGCATAAGGCGATGTCAACACGCGACCGGAGCCCGCCCATGCCTGCCCCCCTGACTATCGTCCTGGCTCTTTACCCCGGCGTGACCCACCTGGATTTCACCGGTCCGCACCAGGTTCTGTGCCGCCTCCCGGGCGCCACGGTGATCGCCGCGAGCGAAACCGGCGCGCCGATCAACGCCGATGGCCTGACCTTCGCCAATCTCAGCCGTCTCGCGGATATCGAAAGTTGCGACGTGATCTGCGTGCCCGGCGGCCTTGGTTGTACGGCGGCGATGAACGATGCCGCGTTCATGCACCAGATCAAGCGTCTGGCCGGCGACGCACGCTATGTTACCTCGGTGTGTACCGGCTCGCTGATCCTGGCCGCCGCCGGCCTGCTCAAAGGCAAGCGCGCCGCCTGCCATTGGGCTTGGCGCGACCTCTTGCCGCTGTTCGGCGCCATCGTGGACGACGGCCGAGTGGTGCGCGACGGCCACATTATCACCGGCGGCGGCGTCACCGCCGGCATAGATTTCGCCCTCACGCTCGCCGCCGAAATCGCCGGCGCCGAGGTAGCCCAAACCATTCAGCTAAGCCTCGAATACGCCCCGGCGCCGCCGTTCGACGCCGGTCGCCCCGAAACCGCCCCGCTGGAGGTGCTGGCGCGGGTAAAAGCGCTGATGGCGCCGATGCAGGCCGAGCGGCGCGCGGCGGCGATGAGGGCGGCGTCTTAGAGCACGATGATTTTGGACGGAACCGTCCAAAATCTGAATTGGGCTCTAAAAGAAAAAGGTTAGAGCCTGATTCAGCGTTTACATCTGTTCGATGTAAACGCATTGGGCTCTAGCGCCACACCACGCTAAGGCAGGTCAAACCCGCTTCCGCCTTGGCGAACTCCGATAAGGCGACAGCCCGGGTCTTGAAGCCCGCCGCCGCGATCCGCGCGGCGGTTTTTGGGTGGGCGGTCGCTACCAGCACCGTGTCGCCGATCGACAAGGTATTGCCGGCAAATGGCTCGTCGGGCGCGGCCTCGATGAGGCGCGCCTCTTGAAAAAACCTTGGATCAACCCACGCTGGATTGATCACCAACACATCCGCCGCGAGCGCCGTGCAGGCGGTCTTGAGGTGCAAAGACCCGGCGACCGGCACGGCTATGACCTGATAGCCTAGCGGCGAAGCTATCGCCCGCAATTGGTCAATGCCGGCCGCATTGCTCCGGGTCGTCAGCCCCACATAGAGGGTGCGACCAATCCAAAGCACGTCCCCGCCCTCCAAGGATGCGGGGGCCACAATCGCCCGTCGCGGGCGGTCTTTGGGCATGGCGGCCAGCGTCGAGGCGGGCTCGCCTTGCCGTGAGCTCGCGCCCGG
>JANXWN010000228.1 GCA_025351125.1 Caulobacteraceae bacterium
AGAGGCGACGCCCGATGACGATCTTTCTCGAATTTAATCCCGGAAGATATTCCGACCCCAACGGTTTCCTGGATGCCATTGAGGCGGCTGGATTCTCAATTCAACTATTAGATCTTAAGCGCGGCCTGCTCAAGGTGACGGGCGTCGAAATTCTGGCGGGATCCCAGGTCGAGGATCGCATGTTGGCTCTTCGACGATAGACCGCCTTAATCGCGTTCCGCGGCCATCTGCCCAAGCATTACCGTAGGTCGCAACGAAAACACAAAACCCGCCAAACCGGTGGACGGCTTGCCGCCACCGGGCGCGCCTTCGCCGCCGGGGCCGGGCGGCAGATCGATCGGCGTGAGCTTGTGAGCCGTGAGCTCGGCGTTGCGCGCCGCCAAATCGCCGGTCGTCAGGGCGTCAAATCGCCCACTGATATCGGCGAAGATGCCGTTTAGAACGGCAATGCGTTTCACTTGATAAGTGGCCGGCGCTCCCTCATAGCCGACGATTGCGCCATAAAGTTGGTCGGTAAACTCGCGCAGTCGTTCCTCGCCGGTGATGGCGCCGCCCTCTTTGGTGGCGACGATTTCTTTTCGCAGGGCGTCGGCTTTGCCGGACAGGTCGACCAGACCCGCCTTTAAGGCTTCGCCGTCGTTCAGGGCCGCCGCGCGGGCGTCGGCGCCGTGGCGCACGGCGTTTATGCGGGCGACCAGATCGGTCATCCGCCCGAACAGGGCGCTGACCTGTTGTACCGCGTCGAACTGGGCTTGACGATCGGCTACGGTGAAACCGGAGCGGCGGTCGAGCCCGACGGTGAGCGGGGTGGTCAATACGTCCGTGCCGCTGGTCAGGCGCACCGTGTAAGTTCCAGGCATCAGGCGGGGGCCTTGCGTGGAGCCGAACGCAACCTGCGCGGCGGGCGGGACGCGGGGCGCGGGCGCGCGCATGGTCCAAACCACCCGATTTATGCCCGGACGCTTCGACGCGGGTAAGATATCGACGACCTTTCCGGACGCGTCGAGCACCTCGATTTTAATCTTGCCAAACAAATGACGGTGCGGCTCGTAATAGCTAATCACCGCGCCGTCGGCGGGGTTCTCGCCGACAAACTGGGCATCGCCGTTAGCCCAGCCGCCGTTCGCTTGAATGCGTTGTTGAACCGGGCGGGACGGCAAAAAGGCGATGGATTTGGCCAGAATTTCTTTGCTGAGGCCGCGCAGCGGCGTTAGATCGTCGACAATCCAGATGCCGCGGCCATGGGTTGCGATGGCCAAATCATGGTCGCGGGTCTGGAATGCCAGGTCGCGCACCGCGACGTCCGGTAGATCACCCCCCTTAAATTGCGCCCAACGCGCGCCGTTGTCGGGCGATATCCATAGGCCGAACTCAGTTCCGGCGTACAAAAGCCCCGGCTTTTCGGGATCTTCCTTGGTCACGTTGGCCCATCCGCGCAGGCCTTGTTCGGGCGTCGCTATTCGCTTCCACGACGCGCCATAGTCGCCGGTCCTATAGATGTAGGGGGCGAAATCGCCGACCGTGTGTCGGTCAAAAGCGGCATAGGCGACGGCGGGGTCGTAGGGGCTTGCCTCTACCCAGGATACCCAGGACGCGGCGGGCATACCCACGGCCTTGGTGACATTCTTCCATGACGCGCCGCCGTCGCGGGTGATTTGTACGTTGCCGTCGTCGGTTCCGACCCAGATCAAGCCCGCTTGTTTGGGCGACTCGCTGATCGCATAAATCGTCGTATGCATTTCAGCGGCGGAGTTATCGACCGTGATGCCCCCACTCTCTTCCTGCTTTTGTTTGACCGGATCGTTGGTGGTCAAGTCGGGGGAAATCTTGTCCCAACTCTGCCCGTGATCGCGGCTGCGAAACAGGTATTGCGCGCCGATATAGATCGTGCCGGCCTCGTTGGGGCTCAGGGCGACGGGGGTGTTCCAGTTGAAGCGTAGTTTTTCCTTCGAATCCGACTTAGGCTGAATATCGCGACCTTCCAGCGTTTTGCGGTTAACGCGCACCAAGGCCCCGCCTTGGCTTTCGGCGTAGGCGAAGAGTTCCGGCGCGGCGGGGTCCGGCCAGACAAAGAAACCATCGCCACCATTGAGGTTTTCCCAGCGACCGTTAGTAATGCCGCCTGGATAGGCGCTATCGCCGGCCCAGGCGCTGTTGTCCTGCAGGCCGCCATAAACTTGATAAGGATCCTTGTTGTCGACGCTAAGGTGATAGAATTGCGAAACCGGTAGGTTTTCGCTCTTTGTCCACCGGTTCGCGCCGTCGGTGCTAATCCACAGCCCGCCATCATTGCCTTCGATCACATGTTTGGTGTTGGTCGGATCGATCCATACCGCGTGGTGGTCGCTGTGTGTGCTCTCGGCGACGGGCGAAAAGCTTTTGCCGCCGTCCTCGCTGGCGATGAGCGCCAAGTCGGTCTTAAACAATCGATCGGGGTTTCTTGGATCGACGATCAGGCTGGAGAAATAGAACGGGCGCCAAACCATGTTTTGGCTGCGATCGCGTTCGCTCCATGTTGTCCCGCCGTCATCGGAGCGATACAGCGCGCTACGCGTGCTCTCCACCACGGCGTAAACGATTTTCGGGTCGGACGGCGCGAAAGCGACGGCCTGGCGGCCCCACGGTCCCTTCGGCAAGCCTCCGACGCCCTTCATATCGGTCCAAGTCGCGCCGCCGTCGGCGCTGACGTACAGACTACTGCCCGAAGCGGCCTCGGGGCCGTCACCCCCGGAGCGGAAGGTCCAGCCCTTGCGGCGGAAATCCCACAAGCCGGCGATCAGTCTTTTCGGATTTTGCGGATCGAGGGCCAAAGTGGCGCAACCGGTCGACAGGTTCGGACCCTTGAGGATCAGCGCCCAAGTCTTCCCGCCGTCAGTAGTTTTGTACAGGCCGCGATCGGCGCTATCGCTCCACAACCGGCCTGGCGCGCAGACGTAAACCGTGTCGCTGTTGGTCGGATCGACGATGATCTTGGCGATGTGTTCGGAATTGGGAAGTCCGACATCGGTCCAAGTCTCGCCGCCGTCGGTCGTCTTGTAAACACCGTCGCCGGCGGAAACCGAATTGCGCATCCAGCTTTCACCCGTCCCGACCCAATATGTATTGGGGTGATTGGCGTCCAGCGCGACGGCGCCGATCGACTGGCTCGTTTGCTTGTCGAAGATTGGTCTGAACGTGGTGCCGCCGTCGGCCGACTTCCACACGCCGCCGGAGGCCGCGCCGACCAGCAAAGTGGTTTTGCCGTCCGCTTCGACGCGCGCGGCTATCGCCGAGATCCGTCCGCTCATGGCGGCTGAACCGATGTTACGAGCGCCAAGGCCGGAGATCGTCGCCGCCGTAAACGCCGCCGATGCAGCCAGGGCGGGCGCCGTGGCGAGGATCGTCGTTGCGGCCAAGACGACAAGCGGCGCGCGGGTGTACATCGTTTTCACTCCTAATGCGCCGCGACCGGCGCCGCTGGCCGGCTAAAGAGGGCGGCGTCGATCACCGGATTGGCCACGATGGTATCGTAGGTGATCCGTTGTTGGACGCTCGATCCTTTCGGGCCGGAGGCGATCTCCATCGGAAAAAATACTCCGTTGACCGCTTCGTAGTCGCCGAAATCCGTCTGGGTAAAAACTTCGGCGCCGCGCAAAACCTGTCGCGTAACGATGCGAACCGTGAGGAAAACGTCCGGATCCAAATAATAGGTCAGCTGATCACCGTTTTTTAGGGCGACCCGCAGGGCCCACGTCGGCGCGCCGTCGATGTCGACGCTTCCAAGATTGTCGACCGTCGAGCCCTTGGCGCGGTAGTCAATCAAAGCGTCGTCAAAATCGGCTTCTTCAGTCAGACTTTTGGTGTCATCGGCCGATACGCTTTCGGCGTCTTTGCGACCTTGGAAGGGCTGAATTTGCCAACCCGATGTACCGTCATAGGCCTGCACCACCGTCAAACCTTGAAGCGTGGCGTTGATCCTGACCAAACCGGGACGGGCGAGTGTTTCGTCGAAAGCCATAACGACATCATAACCGCCGGGTCGCATGGTCCCCGTCATCTTCAGAGTGTGAATGGCCTTCAGGGCCGCGGCCCCACCGCGGGCCTGAATGTGTTTGGCGGCAAGCTCATCCACCGATGGCGTTGGCGCGCGCGCCTGCGCAAAGGCAGAGCTACAAAATCCAGCGGCAAGCGCCATCCCAATCAGCGCTGATCGTGTGTGCAAGAGTCACCCCCGTCGTATTAGCCGTAAGCATACGCGGTTGCGCGTCGACGCCAAATGAAAAGCTGGACAGGTTGCGGGAAAATTCTAACCCACCGCCTCCGGTTTGAGGGCGTAGGCGCGCGAGCAATACTCGCAGGTGACGTGGATTTGGCCATCGGGCTCAACCATGTCGGCGCGTTCTTCCATTGGGAAAGAGCGCAGCATGCCGACAATTTTTTCGTGCGAACAGCGGCAAAAGCCGGTCAGCGGCTTGGGATCAAAGACACGAACGCCATCTTCGTGAAACAGCCGCCAGAGCAGCGTGTGGCTATCGATCGCCGGATCGAGGAGTTCGTCTTCGCCCACGGTCTCGAAATAGGCCTGCGCCGTGCGCCAAGCCTCCTGGGTCGATCCGCGCGCCTCGTCTTCGGCGATGTTTTGGATCAGCAGGCCGCCCGCGCGCCATTGCGGTCCCGCTCCGCTGTCAACTTGCCCGACGGCCAGACGCACGCGCGTGGGGATTTGCTCAGACTGCGCGAAATAGGTTTCCGCGCACAGCGCCAGGGTTTCGCCTTCGATCGCGGTAACGCCTTGGTAGCGATCCATGTCCGGCCCCTGATCCACGGTCATGATGAAGACGCCGTCGCCCAGCAGGCTGCCCGCGCCCGGTCGCGCAAAACCCTTCGCGGCCTCCGCCACGCGGTCGGCGTCGAACCGGCAATAGCCGCGCAAGGCGCCGCTCGTGTCGTAGTCGGCGACCACGTAGGCCACCGGACCAGCGCCTTGCGCCTGAACGATCAGCCGGCCGTCGAATTTCAGACTAGCGCCTACCAACGCCGCCAGGGCGCAAGCCTCCCCCAAAAGATTGGCCACCGGTTCGGGATAGGCGTGGCGCGTAAGAACCTCGTCGACCGCGGCGCCGAGCCGCACAATACGGCCGCGCACCGGCTGGTTCTCGATTTGAAACGGGGCGACGACATCGTCGGTAAGAGGGGGGGTATGGGCCTGGGTCACCGCGCCAATATAGGCGTTGCGAGTTCAGTTTCACCCCACCGCGCCAAAACACCAGGCGAGGATTGATTTTTGCGCGTGAACTCGGTTTTCCGCCGCTTCCCAGACCAGGGACTGCGGCCCGTCGATCACGCCGGCGGTGACCTCCTCCCCCCGATGTGCGGGGAGGCAATGCAGGAAAACGGCATCCGGCGCGGCTGACGCCATCAGGTTTTCATCGACCTGAAATGGCGCAAAGGCGATCAGCCGCTCCTGGTGGTCCAAGTCACTCATGGAAACCCACGCGTCGGAAACCACGCAATCGGCCCCGCGCACGGCCGCGCGCAGGTCGTGCGTCACGATGACCGCGGCGCCTTCGCCCCGGGCGCGCCGTAGATCGTCTGCGTTGGGTTGATAGGCCGCCGGACAGGCTATCGTAAATTTGAAACCGAATTTCGCGGCGGCGTGAATGTAGCTGGCGCAGACGTTGTTGCCGTCGCCGACCCAAGCGATGGTCTGGCCCGCCACCGGGCCTCTGTGCTCCTCCAGGGCCTGCAGATCGGCAATAATTTGACACGGGTGGCTTTTATCGGTCAGGCCGTTGATGACCGGAACGCTTGCGGCGGCGGCCAGAGTTTCGAGCTTGGCGTGATCATCCGTGCGCAACATCACGGCGTCGACCATCCGCGACAGCGTGCGCGCGGTGTCTTCGATCGTCTCGCCACGTCCGATCTGCATGTCCGAGCCGGTGGAAATGATCCCAGAGCCGCCCAATTGCCGGATCGCCGCATCGAATGAAAACCGCGTCCGGGTGGAGTTTTTCTCAAAAATCATCGCCAGCGTTCGACCCGCCGCTGGAGCGTCGGCGTCGACAGCGCCGTGCGGCCATCCTATACGGGCCGCCTTGCGCGCCTTGGCATCATCAAGAATGGCGCGCAACGTCGTGGCGTGGTGGCGCCACAGATCGAGGAAATGTCGTGGCGCGGTCACGCCGCAGCCTTGCGCGTCACCCGCTCACAGGCGCGCTCCAGCTTTTCGATTGCCTCGCGTACTTCTTCCACCGTGAATAACAGCGACGGCAGCAGCCGCACGCAGTTGTCACCGCCGCCCGCCATCAACAGGCGTTCTTCGCGCGCCGCCGCCATGAACTCACGATTGTTGGGAATCAATTTGAGGCCGATCAGCAGCCCCTTACCGCGAACTTGCGCTATGACGTCGGAATGCCGGTCCTGCAAGCCCGCCAGTTGTTGATAGAAATAGCCCGATATCTCTCGCACATTGGCGAGCGTCGCTGGGTTGCTGAGCTCTTCGAAAGCCGCCAATCCCACGGCCATCGCCAGCGGATTACCGCCATATGTCGAACCGTGCGAACCGACGGTCATGCCCGAGGCGGCGGCGGCCGTCGCCAGACACGCGCCAACCGGGAATCCATCGCCCAAAGCCTTGGCGACGCACATGATATCGGGCGCGGCGTCGTTGGCCCATTCGTGGGCGAAAAGCTTGCCGGTGCGACCGAGGCCGCACTGAATTTCATCATAGATCAACAGTACGCCGTGATCGTCACACAAGGCGCGCAAGCCGGTTAGACATACTTCCGGCAAGGCGCGGGCGCCGCCTTCGCCTTGCACAGGTTCGACAATGATCGCCGCCGTTGTCGGCCCAATCGCCGCTTTCAGTGCGTCCATGTCGCCGAACGGCAGGCTGAGGTAGCCTGGTAACGCAGGACCGAAGCCCTCGACGTAGGAAGGATTACCGGCGGCAAATACGGCGGCGTAGCTGCGACCGTGAAAGGCCCCCTCGAAACCTATGACGTCGACCCGCTCGCCATCGCCTCTCGCCCAATGATATTTACGGGCGGTCTTCAGGGCGCATTCCACCGCTTCGGTGCCGGAATTGGTGAAAAACACCACGTCGGCGAAGGTGGCGTCCGTTAGCTTTTTCGCCAGTGCCTCTTGGCCCGGAATGCGGAAGATATTCGAGACGTGCCATAGCTTTTCAGCCTGGGTTTTCAGCGCCGCCACGAGTTTGGGGTGGGCGTGCCCCAAACCTGTCGTCGCTATGCCCGCCAGACAATCCAGATAGGCCTCGCCCTCGACCGTATAAAGGCGGGCGCCCTCGCCGCGTTCGAACGCCAACGGGGCGCGGTTATAGACGCCCATCAGGTGATCGTCGGGCACGGCGTGCGTGTCGGTGTGCGACATGGTGCGGGCTCCCATAAAGCAAGACGCCCCCGCGCAGGAGCGCAGGGAGCGTTGGAAGCGTTGCGTTTTCGTCCGCGAGGGCCGCGATGTCAACCAAGCCTGAAAGAGCAAGCCCCAGCCCCGATGGCTTACGCCTTTCGCCGTTCAGCGCCGACGAAAACGACCGGCGTTCCCCTTTTCACGGCCCGGCCCAGCGCGGCGGCGTCCCAATTGGTTAAGCGAACACATCCGTGCGAAGCGGTTTTGCCGACTTTGACGGGATCAGGCGTCCCGTGGATGCCGTAGGTGGGCACGGTCAGATCGATCCAGGTCGATCCGACCGGATTGTTGGGCCCCGGGGGTATGGTCAACTTGCCCTTCGAAGCGTCGCCAAAGGTTAGACGGCTGGGATCATAGGTATAGTTCGGATCGGGCGCGACAGCCCTCACCGCCCACGCGCCGCTGGGCGCGGGCCGTTCGGTACTGCCAACGGTCGCCGGGAAGGCGACCACGAGCTTACCAGCGGCATCATAGCCGCGAAGTTCAGCGGCGGACTTATCGACCTCCAGGCGGGCGATCGACGGCAGCGGATCGCCCGCTGGACGGATGACGACAAGACTGGTCCCGACCTTGGAGAAATCGGCCTTGGGGTTAAGCGCGTGCAGCAGAGCCTCGTCCATATGAAACTTTTCGGCCAGACCCTCTGCCGGCGTGGCGTAGCCGACCCGCGCCAATTTGGCGAGCGCCGCCATACCCGTGGGCACGATATTGAGGAATGGGCCCTTCACGTCTTCCGCCGCAATCACGTAGTCCTGCATGACCGGCGAGGTGTCCGAAGCCGTCAACGTCTGCCATGCCACGGCGTCTAAAGTCGCTAAAGGTGTGACGCCGCCGCCGCCGCGAGCAGCCTCAAACGCCGCCAGCGCCCGGCGGAAGTTGGTGCCGTCGCGACCGTCGATGGCGCCGGGCGAGAAGTGAGCGCGATCAAGGATTACCTGCGCCTTGATCAGAAGGCGGCGTCTTTGGGCGAAGTTCGCTCCAACCTTAAAATCGCTGGAATCGATGGCGGCGCCCTCGGAGTCCGTCGACCCCTTGGCGGTGTTCAGGACTGCCGGCGGCGCAGCGGTCAGGGTGGAGTCGGCGGAGGCTGGTCGCACGGCAATCGGCGGTGTCATCACCACGCCGGAGCTTGAAAGTACGTGGACGTCCGCTGAAGGCGCGGGCGCTGCCGGCTTCGCCGCACTTGCAATCTGGGCGGATTTAGGTTGAGAGTTTGGGTTGTATTCGCTGCCCACCCAGAACGCGATGGCCACCAGAACGATTATTCCCAACACACTAAGCCACCGCATTTTTTTCTCCACCTTGCCTTTTGCTGTGAACAAAGGCCGAAAGACGCTTCGGTTCCCTCGAGCGGCCTTCACAATGTTGGTGCTGGGTGGGTTGACCGTCTTGCTTCAGGCGTTCGCCCCTGGCCCGATGGCCTCGCGCGCGTCGCCACACGTCGTCGCACCGGTGGCGCCAACGGCGTTGCCGTTGCGAGCAGTCTCCGATCCAGCCGTCAGCGCCGAACACTGCGACGGCCGGTCAAATAGCGCTGCATTGCGCAACGATGACGGTTTGCGGCAATTGGTCTTCGCTCCGTTCCACCGCCCGGAAACCGGTTGGCAGGTCTATGAGCCGCTGGTGGCGCACGAAATCGGGACGCGCTGCGGCGGCGGCACGGCGGAATTTGCCGACGCCTTGGCGTCATGGCAGGCCGCCCACGGCCTGCCTGGCGGCGGCGTGTTCGACGCGCCGACATTCGCGGCCATGAAGGCGGCTTGGCAGACGCGGCGCACCTTCGTGGCCGCCAATCGACAGGGGTGTCCCGCGCCGCCACTCGAAGCCTACCTCGCGGTGGTTCCAGTGGGTCAATCCTACGGTGGCAAGACTTTGCGTCTCCGGCCCCGTGCTCTGGCGGCCTATACGAGCATGCTGGCCTCGGCGCGCGCGGCCCTGCCCGAATTGCGAGCGGACCCACAGCTAATGACTTTATTTTCCGCCTACCGCAGCCCCGATTACGACGCGGCGCGTTGCGCGCGCGACGGAAATTGCCAAGGCGTGACGCGCGCGATCTGCTCGCCGCACCGGACAGGATTAGCGATGGATATCTTTTTGGGTGCGCAATCTGGGTACACCCCGGATTCCTCCGAGGACGCCAACCGCCTCTACATAACCCGCGGCGTCGCCTATCGCTGGGTAGTGCGGAACGCCGGAAAATTCGGCTTCGTGCCTTACGCTTTCGAACCTTGGCATTGGGAATGGATCGGAGAGCCGATTTAGGGATGGAAGACCCGGTGGCGGTCGGCTACGTTTTCATTCGATAGCCGGTGGCGAACATCCATAGGCAGACGCCGCCCAGCAACACCATGAGCACCGCCGTATAGCCCACGCCGATGGC
>JANXWN010000300.1 GCA_025351125.1 Caulobacteraceae bacterium
GCCGGCATGGCTGGCGCTTGATCGCAAACAACGCGGTGTTTGGGCCGCCCAGCTCGGCGCGGTGTGCGCGCTGCATCCAAACGTCGAGGTCGAATGGTTCGACGCCGACGGCCTGTCGGGTCGACACACTGATTTTATGACGTGCCGGTTCGATGACCTAGAGGCCTATCAATTCCTGTGGGACGGCCTGCGTGACACCGCGCCGTTTTTCAAACCTTATATGCGCATCGTGGACGTTATTCTGGGGTGCTCCAACGGTTACAAGGCCTATGAAGCCGCCCAAACCTGAGGCGCGTGGCCGACCGCGGACCGCGCACCTCACCGATCGTATTCTTCTGGCGACCCTGAAATTGGTCGCGGAGCGCGGCTACGGCGGCTCAACCGTCGCGGCGGTCGCCGGCGAGGCGCGAACCAGCAAACAGGCGATCTATCGACGGTGGAATTCCAAGGCGGTTCTGGTCGCCGCCGCCGTCGAACACGCCTTGGCGGGCGCCAACCCCGTCGCGCCGCCTGGCCCCCTGCCGGTGGCCTTGGATCAGGCCTTGGGGGCGGTGGCGGATTTGCTGACAACGACGGCGTTTGGCGGCGCGGTGCGCGCGTTAGTCGGCGTTGTCGATGCCCCCGAGTTGGCGCAGGCCTTATCGCGCGTAGAGGGTAAACGTCGCATTCTTTTGGCAGCCATTCTCGAACGCGCCCGGGGCGAGAAGGCCTATCCCGCAGACCGGGATGTCGACACCGATATCGATCTCTTGCTCGGGGGGTTGTATTTTCGCTTCCTCGTTCGCCGGCGCCCGGTGGACCGTGATTTCGTCAGCGCCATCGTGGCGTCCTGGTGGCAAGGCGTCCATCGTTCGCCCGGCGCGTAAAACTCGCGATTGCCCTGACGTTTTCATTTGCTATAAGCGCGGCTCCGAGGGACGCCGCAGACGGTGGGGGATGGCTGTGAGTGATACGTTGATGCGAGCGTCGGCAATTGTATTGAACGGCATAGATTATCATCCTTCCGAGGCTGAGCCGTTTATGAACGATCGCCAGCTGGATTATTTCCGGCGCAAATTGCTGGCGTGGAAAGACGATATTTTACGTGAAACGCGTGAAACCGTTGGGCACTTGCAAACGGAAACCGAAAACCATCCTGACCTGGCCGATCGCGCGTCGTCGGAATCAGATCGGTCGTTGGAACTGCGCACGCGCGATCGCCAGCGCAAACTGATTTCGAAGATCGACGCAGCCTTGCGTCGGATCGACGTGCGCGAATACGGCTACTGTGAAGAAACCGGCGAGCCGATCAGTTTGGCGCGGTTGCAAGCGCGGCCGATCGCCACCCTGGGCTTGGAAGCCCAGGAACGCCACGAACGGCGCGAGCGGGTACATCGAGACGATTAAGGCGTACGCCGCGCTTGGGATATCTCCCACACCTCGCTAAAAGCGCGCCATGCCCCGCCGCGTGATCACCGATCGCCTCGTCGTCGCCTGCGCCCAGGCCAATCCAACCGTCGGCGATATTGACGGCAACGCCGCCAAGGCGAACGATCTCATGGCGCGGGCGACGGCGGCAGGGGCGGATATCACCCTGTTCCCCGAGCTATTTCTGATCGGCTATCCGCCCGAAGATCTCGCGCTCAAGCCGGCCGCGGTGCGGGCCTGCAAGACGGCGTTGGAGCGGTTGGCGCGGGACACGGCGGGCGGATGCGCCGGATTGGTGACCTTGGCGTGGCCCGGAGAGGACGGGCGCCCCCGCAATGCGGTCGCGCTGATCGATGGCGGCGAAGTGCGCGGCGTCTCGTTCAAACTCGACCTGCCCAATTACGGCGTCTTCGACGAAAAGCGGATTTTCGCGCCTGGCGACGCGCCGGGGTTGTTTGAACTGGGCGGCGTGAAGATCGGCGTGCCTATTTGTGAGGATATTTGGGCGCCGGGATCGTGCGACGACCTCGTGGCGCGGGGAGCCGAGCTTCTGTTGGTGCCGAACGGATCGCCCTTTCGCCGGACATCGCGCGCCGAACGCATGATGGTCGCAAAGGCGCGCGTCTCCACGACCGGCTTGCCGCTGATTTATGTCAATCAGGTCGGCGGCCAGGACGAATTGGTGTTCGACGGCGGTTCGTTCGCCTTGCAGGCGGACGGCGAAACCTGTTTGCGCCTGCCGATGTTTGTGGAAAACCTCGCCCTATCAACGTGGACACGCGGCGTTGCCGGCTGGCGGTGCGGCGCGGCGCTGATGGACACGTGGCCCGAGGCACCCGAAACCTATTACCACGCCATTGTGACGGGTTTGCGCGACTATGTGCGCAAATCGGGCTTCAAGGGCGTCCTTCTGGGCCTCTCCGGCGGGGTGGATTCGGCGATATCCCTGGTCGTGGCGCGTGACGCCCTTGGCCCCGAAAACGTCAGGGCCTTCATGCTGCCCTCGCGCTACACTAGCGCCGAAAGCCTAGAGGACGCCGCCGCCTGTGCGGTGGCGGCGGGCGTGGCGCTTGACCAAATCGCTATCGCCCCGGCCGTCGCGGCGTTCGAGGCCATGCTCGCGCCGGCCTTCGCCGGGCGAGCGCCGGACATCACCGAGGAAAACATCCAAGCGCGGATTCGCGGGGTCGCCCTGATGGCGCTTTCCAACAAGCTGGGTCTGATGCTGTTGACCACTGGCAATAAGTCGGAAATGGCGGTCGGCTACGCGACACTCTACGGCGATATGTGCGGCGGCTATAACGTGCTCAAGGATCTATATAAGGAGGAAGTCTACGCCATTTGCCATTGGCGCAACGCGCACGCGGTCTATGGCGGCGCCCTAAGTCCGATTCCCCAACGCATTCTGACCAAGGCGCCGTCGGCGGAATTGCGTCCTGATCAAACCGATCAGGATAGCCTGCCTGCTTATGAGGTGCTCGATGCTATCTTGCATGCCCTGGTGGAGGAAGAGGCGACGCTGGACGACATCGTCGCGCGCGGTCACGACCCCGCCACCGTCGAGCGTGTGCAGAGCCTGCTCTACGGCTCCGAATACAAGCGCCGCCAAGCCGCCCCCGGCGTCAAGATCGGCCCCCGCGCCTTCGGCCGCGACCGCCGCTATCCGATCGTCAACGGCTTCCGCGACCAGGTGACGAACACGGAATAATTTTGCCTCCCCTTCATGGGGAGGGTCGAGACGGCGCAGCGGTCCGGGGTGGGAAGTGCGACCGAACCCAGCGGCGTCGTGGAATGCACGTGTTTTTCCCACCCGTCTTGCTTCGCGGTCCACCCTTCCTCAGAAGGGGGGAAAGCGCGGCTATTTATTGAACTCGACTTCGATCCAGCGCTTTAGCGCATTGACGCTCTGCGGCCGGCCCAAAAAGCTCTTGACCAGCTCCGCCGCCGGCGCCGTCGCGCCCTTGTCGATCACCAGGCGGCGGTAGCGCAGGGCCGCCGGGTCGTCGATCGGTTCGGCGGCGTTGAAGGTCTCGAAGAAGTCGACCGCGATCACCTTATCGAGCACATAGGTGTAATAGTTCGAGCTGTAACCGGTCAGATGGGTGAAGGCGGCGAAGAAATTAGCGCCTTCCAGCGGCAATATGGGCGAGAACCGGCGCTCATCGTCCTGAAAGAGCGCGGTGAACTGGATCGCCGCCGGCTCCACCTGGTGGATCTGCAGCGAATAGGTCGAAAGCATCAGCTGGCGCTGCACCCAATCGGCGCGGCCATAGGCGTCGGCGCGGTTCATCCGCCCGATCGTCTCCGCCGGCAACACCTCGCCGGTATGGTAGTCCTTGGCGAAACCCTGCAGCACCTTGGGCGAGTGGAACATTTCCTCGAGCATCTGCGACGGCGCCTCGACGAAGTCGCCTTCGACGTTGAAGCCGCCCTCGCCCGACCAGCGGCCCTGGCTGCCCAGCACGTGGTGCATGAGGTGGCCGAACTCATGGAAGAAGGTGACGACGTCGCCGTATTCCATCAGCCCTGGATCGCCGGCCTGACCGCCGGGGAAGTTGCAGATCAGCACGCCCTCGGGCAATTGCTCGCCCACCTTGCCCGGCGTCACCGGCGCGGAGGAGAACCATTTATCCTTGCCCTCGCGCGGATGCATGTCGAGGTAGATGCGCCCGACCTTTTTTCCCCGGTCGTAGACATCGAAGGTCGAAACGCCCGCGTCCCACACCTTGGCGTCGGCGACGGGCTTAAAGGTCACGTGAAAGAAGCGGCCGGCGGCGTCGAGAATGCCCGCCTGAACGGCGTCATAGGCGAAGAATCGCCGCACCGATTGGGAATCGAAATCGTAGGTCGCGCGCCGGTACTGTTCGCGCCAATAGCCGGAATCGGCGTCGGTGAGCGGCAAGGCGGAAGCGTCTTTTTGCCGAACGAACGCTTCAAGAGCGTCCGTCTCGCGCTTGGCGTCTGGCCGCGAGGCGGCGTCGACCTCGGCGAGAAAAGCCTTCAGATCGGCGACCCCGCCGATCATCTGGTCGGCGGTCGCCAGATCCGCCCAGGTGGGGTAGCCGAGCAGGTTGGCCAGGTCCTTGCGCGCCTGCAGCAGGTCGCGCAACACCGCCTCGTTCTTGGGGAAGGCGCGGGTGGCGTAGGCGAGGCTTATCCGCTTGCGCAGGCCCTTGTCGGCGGCGAATTTCAGCACCGGCGTCACATCCGGCTGGTCGGTGGTGAGCGTGATCACACCGCCGGCGCCGGCCGGGTGGCGGCCGATGAAGTCGGCGGGAAGGCCGGCAAGCTCGCCGGCCTTGGCCTGAATGGTCAACTTGCCGTCCTGGACGTTGCGGCCGAACCGCAGCGACAAATCGGTGATCTTGTCCTGCAGGACCTTGACCTTGGCGCGCATGGCGTCGTCGCGGTCGACGCCGGCCAAACGATATTCGAGCAGGGTGCGGTCGAGATAGTGCCGCGTCGCCGGATCAGCCGCCTTAGCCCCGGGCGTCTTGGCCAACGCCCGCAGCGCCGCGTAGACTTCCTGGTTGAGACTAAGATCGGTAGCCGCGGCCGCGACGATCTGGCTGAGCCCCTGACCCTTGTCGCGAATTTCCGCGCTGTCGCCGACGGAATAGAGCAGATTGGTCTGATCGCCGGCGAGGCCAAGCGCGTTCTGCGCCGTATCGAACGGCTCCAGCGTATTGGCGACGGTGCGGGCGCCCTTGACGGCCAGAAGATCCGCGACCGCCCGCCGCTCGGCCGCCAGATGCCCCTGCGTCCATTGCTCAAGCCCGGCGGCGGAGCCGGCGAGCCAGCCGTGCAGAGCGTCCGGTGGCGCCGTCTGGCCGGACGCGGCGGTCGCCATGACCATCGCAACAGCGGCGCCCGTCGTCATCAACGCCTTATTCATAGTCGCTTACTCCCCTTTTTGAACCCTCATCCATAGCCCCTGCGCATGCGATTCCAATCATCGCGAAACGCGTTACCCACCGCCTTTCGCCCTAACCACCGCCAACAGTCGTCAAACCCTCGCGCCGAATGCGGGATGGGCCGGGGCGGCGGCCATTTCCCGCGCGGCCGGTAGGATATCTTCGATTGCCGCCACCGCCCGCCAGCTTTCGCCAAACCAGTACGGCGCGAGGTGTTGATCGACGAAGGCGGCGAACAGGGCGAACAGCGGATCCCAGAATCCGCCTGGATTGTAGAACACGATCGGCTTGGCATGCACGCCCAGGCGCCGCCAGGACAGAATCTCAATGGCCTCCTCCAAGGTGCCGATACCGCCCGGCAGAACGACGAAGGCGTCGGATTCTTCGAACATACGCATCTTGCGCTCGTGCATCGATGTTACAATGACCGTCTCCACCCCCGGTACGGTGTGTTCGACCTGGGTCAGGAAATCGGGAATAACGCCCAACACCCGCCCGCCGGCGGTTTGCGCGGCGCGGGCGGCGGCGCCCATCAGGCCCATCCCGCCGCCGCCATAGACGAGACGCAGGCCGTCGCCTGCAATCAACGTGCCGACGCCCGACGCGGCATCCAGCCACGCCGGCGCGGCGTCCGGCGACGATCCGCAAAACACGCACACCGTGTCCAAACGCGAGGAGGCCATAGACATTTGAGTCTGTATCTCCGATTCCCCGGCAAAAATCGCTGGCGTTTGCCGCTCGGTGTAACCATGTGGAAGCGAGGATGGCGAGCGACGTGAACAGATATTCGATTAAGGGTGGGGCGTGACCTACGCGCATCCGGGAACTCGCCACAACGCCGCCCCGGTCGGCGGACCGATCGCGACCAAATTCAACACCTGGACCTCGATCAGAGACTTGATCGGCCTGGTCATGCGCTCCAAGGCGCAAGGACTGAAGACTCGGCTGACCGTCGCCCTGGCTTTGGTGCTCGCGGGCAAGTGGGCCGGCGTGATCGGCCCCTTGATGTTGTCATCGGCGATCGACCGGTTGAACCGCGGTCATGGCGCCGGCCACGCCGTTTTCGTCGCCTTCGCCGGTTTGGCGCTGGGGTGGGTGGGGTTGAATTTTATCGCCGGCGCGATTCCGTTCGTGCGCGAAGCCATTTTTACGCCGGTCTCACAGACAGCGATGGCGCGCTCGGCGATGGAGGCTTTCAGCCACTCCTTGTCGCTATCGATGAATTTTCACCAAGGAAAACAGAGCGGCGCCTTGGCACGCGTCATCGACCGGGGTTCGCGCTCCACCGATTTTCTTTTGCGCAGCGTGGTGTTTAACCTCGGGCCCACGGTGATTCAGTTGGCGATGGCGGCCTATATCCTGACCAGCCGCTATAACGGGGCCTTGGCCGTGGTCGCGGTCATCACCATCGTGCTCTACATCGCCCTGACCTTTGCCATTTCCGATTGGCGTATCGGACATCGACGAGAATTAAATGAGGCCGACACACAGGTCGCCGGTTTGTCTGTCGATGCTCTGACGAATTACGAGACCATCAAAACCTTCGGCGCCGAACAGCGCATGACGGGTCAGTACGACGTGGCCTTGATGCGTTACGCGCGGGCGGCGGTAAAATCCAATACATCACTGCAAATCCTCAATGGCGTGCAGAGCGTGATTTTAAATCTCGGCATGGCGGTGGTGATTTTGCTCGCCGGGATGGACGTTTTGGCGGGGCGGATGTCTCTTGGCGGGGTCACCGCCTGCATCCTCATCCTGCAACAGGTCTACGGCCCGCTTAACATATTGGGCATGAGCTATCGTGAAATTCGCCAGGCTTTCATCGATATGGAGCAAATGCTCAACCTGATGGCCGTGACGGCCGACATCGTTGATGCTCCTGACGCTCGGGACTTGCCGCCCGCGTCCGGCCGCGGCGCGCACCTCGCTTTCGAGGGCGTCGCCTTTCAGCACGGCGCGCGTTCGGTTGGCTTGGAGGCCATCAGTTTTTCCACGCCGCCCGGAACGACGACGGCGCTCGTCGGACCGTCGGGATCGGGCAAGACCACCCTGGCGCGTCTGGCTTTACGTCTCATCGATCCTCAAGCGGGTCGCGTTATGATCGATGGCGTGGACGTTCGCTTGGTCGCGCAGGCCGCGTTGCGTCGGGCCGTCGCCCTGGTGCCGCAAGACGTGGCGCTGTTTAACGACACGCTTTGGGCCAATATCGCCTTTGCCAATCCGGACGCGGGTCGCGAGGCGGTGTGGGCGGCGGCGGAAGCGGCGGAACTGGCCCCCTTCATCAGCGCCTTACCGCAGCAGATGGACACCCAAGTCGGGGAGCGAGGCCTGAAGCTTTCGGGTGGTGAACGCCAACGCGTCGGACTAGCGCGGGCCTTGCTCGCCAATCCCCGTCTATTGATCCTGGATGAAGCAACCAGCGCGCTGGATGGGCCGACCGAGGCGGCGATCCAGGCTACCCTTCGCAAGGTTCGCACGGGCCGAACGACGCTGGTCGTGGCGCATCGCCTGTCCACAATCGTCGACGCCGATCAGATTTTGGTCGTACGACGTGGTAAGATCGTCGAACGTGGCGGCCATGACGCCCTTCTCGCCCAAGGCGGGGAATACGCCGCGCTGTGGCGACGTCAAACCCGCGCCGACGCCCGCGGAGAAACCGAACCCCTCAGGAGAGTCGTATGAGATATCTGCACACCATGGTTCGCGTCGCGGACCTCGACCGATCACTCGATTTTTATTGCGCGAAGCTGGGACTGACGGAAGCTTCGCGGTTCGACAACGCCGCCGGCCGTTTCACATTGGTGTTTTTGGCCGCGCCGAACGACGTGGAGGCGGTGCAAGCCGGTCGCGCGCCCGCGGTGGAACTGACGCACAACTGGGATCCGGAACCTTATGACGGCGGGCGCAATTTCGGTCATCTGGCCTACGAGGTCGACGACATCTACGCCGCGTGCCAGCGCCTGGCGGACGGCGGGGTGACTATCAATCGCCCGCCGCGCGACGGTCGCATGGCCTTCGTGCGCTCTCCCGACGGTATTTCTATTGAATTGCTGCAGAAAAACGCGGCCCTCGCGCCGGCCGAGCCCTGGTCGTCAATGCCGAATGTCGGGGTTTGGTAGGGACACGTAGGCGCTGCGCAGCCACGCCACCGCCGCCGCGACATACGCGCGATCGCGCGATAAGGGCGAGACATGTGACGCCCCAGGCGCATCGAGTATCCAGGCGTGGTCGGCGCGCGTCGCCGGCGCAATCTCGGCCTTGCGAAACGCCCGCGCCAATGGCGACG
>JANXWN010000311.1 GCA_025351125.1 Caulobacteraceae bacterium
CCCGTACACGCGGTAGGGAAAGCGGCTGTCGGTCGCGACGTGATAGAACTGACCAGTCGGCTGGTTAAACCAGGAACTCCACGTAGAGCCGCCATTCAGCGTAATCAGCACGCCCTGATCGGTGCCCAAGATTCGTCGCGCCGGATCGGCCGGATCAATCCATAAGCTGTGGAAATCGTTACCGGTGGGGTCGCCCTTGACGGCGGTAAAGGTCCGGCCGCCGTCATCCGAGCGCAAGACGACGGTGTTACACACCCACACTTGGTCAGCGTTGCGTGGATTAACTGCAACACCGCCGAAATACCAACCGCGCTCCGTGATGCGCGGGTCGCCGCTAACACGGGTCCAATCAGCCCCGGCGTTCTCAGAGCGGTAAAGACCGCCGCCGACCTTGGTGTCTATCAAGGCGAAAACGCGGTTGGGCGCGCTCGGTGTGGTGGCCAAGCCAATGCGACCGAAAGTTTGGGGCAGCCCGCGTCCTCTGATCAATGCCCAGGTCGCGCCGCCGTCGGTAGATTTGTAGATCCCACCGCCGGGGCCGCTGGATGGGGGGTAGACATTCCAAGGCGGTCGGCGGGTTTGCCAAAGGGCGGCGTAAACGGTTTTTGCATCGTCGGGCTTAAAAGCGAGGTCGATTGCGCCGGTATCAACGTCCTTGAACAAGGTGCGTGTCCAGGACCCACCACCGTCGGTTGAGCGAAACACGCCGCGTTGTTCGTTGGGGCCGTAGGCGTGCCCGAGGGCGGCGGTCAGCACGACGTTCGGATTGCCGGGGTCCACCAGGATTTTGCCGATCTGACGGCTGGATGTCAGGCCGCTGGGCGCCCAGGTTTTACCGCCGTCGATAGATTTGAACATTCCCACGCCTTGCGCGATGTCCGACCGCATATCCGCTTCGCCAGTCCCGACGTAAAGAATCTTGGGATCCGATGGAGCCACCGCGAGGGCTCCGATCGAGCCAACCGGTTGATCGTCGAAAATCGGTTTCCAGGTTCGCCCGGCGTCGCGGGTCTCCCACACGCCGCCATTCACGGCGCCGAAATAGAAATGCAATTTATCGTCGCTCGCCCCAGCCACCGCTAACGCCCGTCCGCCGCGAAATGGACCGATAGAGCGCCAGTGCAGTTGGTCGTAAGGCGTGGGGGCCGATTGGGCCGCCGTCGTCGTGGCGAACAATAACGAGGCCAGGACGATGAGCGTCATCCGCATTTAAAAATCTCCGCCTTGACCCCTCCCCTACCATCGAAAAGGAACGAAATACCTATCCCTTCGCCATCGCGAAATACGTTTCCGCCGCCCCCGGAAAAGCGCCCGACCGCACATCGTCGCTGTAGGCGCGCACGGCTTTGGCAATATCGCCACGTAAGTCGGCGTAGCGCCGCACGAACTTCGGCGTCCAATCAAATAAGCCCAGCATGTCCTCGGTCACCAAGACCTGACCGTCGCAGCCCCCGGACGCGCCAATGCCGATGGTTGGGATCGCCAGATTTTGTGTAATTCGCCCCGCCAGCGCTTCGGCCACACCTTCAACAACCACACAAAACGCCCCGGCGTCGGCGGCGGCCTCCGCTTCGGCCAAGATACAGGCGGCTTCGGCGGCATGGCGTCCCTTGGCCTTAAAAGCGCCGTCCAACAGCGCCGCCTGGGGACGTAAACCAACGTGGCCCATGACCGGCACGCCGCGACGAGTCAGATACGCGATAGTATCGGCGACCTCGGGTCCGCACTCGACTTTCACCGCTTGAGCGCCGGTTTCTTTAAGTATCCGCACGGCGTTGCCGTAGGCCGTTTCGCGCGAAGCTTCGTACGAGCCGAACGGCATATCCACTACAACCAGGGCGCGGCGGCTGGCGCGCATCACCGCTTGGCCATGCAGGATCATCATTTCCATCGTTACGCCGACAGTGTTGGGCAGGCCGTGCAGGACCATGCCGACCGAATCACCGACCAGCAAAAGGTCGCATGTCGCGTCGAGGATGGCGGCCATCGGTGCGGTATAAGCGGTCAGGCATACCAAATGTTCGCCACCTTTACGGGCGCGAATATCCTGCACGGTTATACGGCGCACGGGCGCCTCTGCTGAGTGGGCTGACATGGGGCGGCTAGATTTCCCGGATGGCGCGCGTCAAGAAGAGGCCGCCGGCAACCACCGCCAGGGCGGCCGACATCACCAAAATGCGCACGTCCAACGTTGCACCGCTGCTCACGACATCGCTGACCGCTTGCACGGCGGCGGCCACCCCATCGCGCACCGTCGCAAGACGATCGACCGTGGCGTTGGTCTTAGCGACGCTGAAAACCAGTTGATTGAGGAGGCCCGAACCCAAAAACTGTACGCCGCCGATAACCCCGCCGACGATTCCCAATCCGCCAATAAGCGCTTGACGATAGGTCCAACTGCGATCCAATCGCGTAGTTACCCGGGTTGCAAAGCCGTCCGCGTCCATCGCCTGCGTCGGTGGCGACTCGGCGAACCAGCGCTCGAGTTGCATTTCAAATCCTCGATCATCCATGACGGGACGCCTTCTGATCGCCGTTAAGGCTAGATTCCGGCGCCAGTCGCGCCCGGAGCTTGTCCATACCACGTTTGACATGGGATTTGATGGTTCCCAATGGTGTATTTAAGACCAATGCGACCTCGGCATGTGACAAACCCGCGCCAAAACACAAAGAGACGCAAACCCGTTCAACCGCTGTCAGAGCAGCCATCGCTCCATCCAAGTCGATCCGCGCCACGGCGCCCGCTTCGCCGATCAGTCGTTGCGTACCGTCATCTGGTGGCAGCGCCATCAGATCAACTCGGCGATCGCGTCGCCAACGCTTAACGTAAAGTCGCGCAGCTATGCGCTTGACCCAGGCGGCGAACGTCCCTTCGCCACGAAAGTCGGAAATTTGCTCGAACGCCGCCATAAAGGCGTCTTGCGCGATATCGTCGGCGAGAGCGGGATCGGCCCCCATTCGGCGCAGCAAAGCCCGCACCGGCGTGCCGTGACGACGCACCAGTTCACCAAATGCCGCCCGCCCGCCCGCAGCTGCCACGGCGACGAGCTCTAAGTCGTGGGCGGACGAACGCGTCGCCGCGTCATCAAGCATGGCGCCCTTTCCGCAAGACCCCCGTCAGGACTGGGGCGCCTTGCGACGGGTCGCCCAGAGCAGAAGATACGCCAGACCGATTAAACCGGGAATAGCCCCAACGCCGGCGGTGCTCGCGCCGGACGTATAAGCGGCAACCTCATTAACGCTCATCAGGCCGTACCAGATCGCGTAGCCTAACCCACAAAATCCAAGACCTATCGCGATTAAGACCGCCGCGCGGCGTAAATCACGCTCCGGCGTCGAGGTCACGCGGGGCGCGACGTTGCTCTGCAGAGCGGCGATAAGTTCAGGCGGGACAGGTTGACCCTTTTCGAACGCTATCCGCAACGTCTCATGCATCCGATCCCGATCGCGATGGCGCAGATAAATGGGCACGAGGATAATTGAGGCCACGAACACCCAAAATACCACTCCCATGATCACAGCCGACAGGTGGCCCACTATACTTTCCATTGATCGCTCCATTGTCATCTGACCAGCCAAACGCCGCGTCATTCACCAAGATAGAGGCGTTCAGACGCCCTTATAGATGCGGCGTCCTGCGTGAATAATTGGTAAGGCGGGTAATCAGTCCAGATCCGCGGGGCCGCTAATTGTTGTTGCGAGATCCGTGACGAGGCCGTTGGCGATGGAATACACCCAGCCGTGCACCTGAATGGCTTGCCCGCGCGTCCAGGCGTCCTGGACGAAAACGTCGGAAGCTACATTGCGGACTTGGCGCAGAACGCTCAACTCGCAAAGACGGTCCAGGCGTTCGCTTTTACCGACAATGGCGTCGAGTTCGCGCCGATGATCGTGGTGCACCTCCCGGATCGGATGTAGCCAGTGGTCGACTAAACCGAGGCGTTTGCCGTCCACGGCCGCCGCCACGCCGCCGCAACCATAATGGCCGACCACGAGGATATGTTTGACTTTCAGAACATCGACCGCAAACTGTAGCACCGACAGATAGTTCGCGTCCTGTGGCGGCGCGAGGTTGGCCACATTCCGGTGCACAAACAATTCGCCCGGATCCAGGCCGACAATGTCATTGGCGGGCACCCGACTGTCAGAACAGCCGATCCATAAATATTCCGGCGCCTGCTGATGCGCGAGGCGGCTGAAGAAACCCGGGTCGTTGGCGACCTTTTGCTCCGCCCAGGCGCGATTATTGGCTTTTAGATTGTCAAGCATACTGTTGCCCTTAACGCCTGACTGCCGCGCCGTCGACGCCTATTTCAGCGTGATCGCGTACGAGGCCGCATGGCCGAAACACACACGTTTCAATGCCGCCCTATAGGCGTAAGCGAATATCTTGGCCGCCTCATCGCCCCGTCGAACCCTAACCGAACGGCCCTTCGGGCCCACCGACAGCATTGGACCACATCAGTTGAATAGGCGCGATCACGCCGTTGCCGAGTGTAACTTCGACCATTACGCTGCGCAAATTGGCGCCCGCCTCGCTCATCGGGATATCACCGATCTCACCTCCACCCGTGGCGTCGGAATACCAGCCTAGCAAGGCGTCGTTATTGCCACGAATGGCATCCTCCACATCGGGGTCGGTCCGCACCTCGTTCAGCTCATGATAAAATGTGGCCACGATGTTTTTCCAAGAATCCGGCCAGACAGGAATCCCGTTGGGCTGTCCGTTGATGAATTGCGAGTAGACGCCAGCGGCGAAATACACCCGCTGCGCCCCGATATGACACGACCCGTGATAGCCCCCCAAACCTTGCAATGAACTGTCGAGATTATCGCCGTCGCCTCGCGCCTTGCCGACGCCGCCTACCGCGTCGGTGGTCAGAGTGACGCCCGGCGGCAGCATCAGGCAAATGACGGTGGTGTCAAAATCGACGCCGTTCAGCGAGCCGTCGGCGATCAGACCCGCCAGTATCGGATTGACTGAATCTCGCGTGAACGGCGCCACGACGGCGGGGATCAATCTTGCCGAGCCGAGAAAAGCCGTGCTGATCGCCGCCGCGCCCGGATAATACTGTTGCATCACGTTATTGAGGTGCGGATCAGACATCGCGCCGGACAAGGCGGTGTCGATGTTTTGCATATCTGAGGCCGGCCAATTTTGGCTGCCAAGATAAAACGTTTTGAACGACAAATGGGGAATGGTTTTCCCCCCCTTGAATGTCATGTTCAATGTTTTCCGCGCCTTAAAGCCCGGCGCGATCGCCCCGGTCGGTTTTTTTTTGTGCGCGCGCAACGTCATAAGTACCGCCGGGTCGACCTTGACGATGCCGTGTCGGGCCTGGGGGTTTGTGTTCGCGGCCATGACGTGTCCCTCCAACGATGGCGTAGGTGAAAAAAATCAAATCGCCCAGGACATTACTTTCATCAATGCCCCATTTCTGAATAATTACCACCTCATCTTATCGTTATTTTAAGAAACCGTTGTGGATATTTACCTTATTGCTGTTCAAATTGCCGTGATCGTAGGAAGGCGATAAATTCGCGCGGCTATTTTATCGCGGCCGCGTAGGCCTCGGGCTTGAAACCAGCGACCAACCGCCCGCCATGATCAAGCACCGGTCGTTTGATCAACGAGGGTTGCGCAAGCATGAGTTCGATCGCCTTGCCGGCGTTCAGTTCGGTCTTGTCGACGTCC
>JANXWN010000334.1 GCA_025351125.1 Caulobacteraceae bacterium
GGACGTCCGGCGGGTGGTTTAATCCAATCGCGCCGGGGCACCAGGTCAAAACCGTCGCTCGACGGCCACTTAGCTTTACCACATATCGCCTATCAAAAAGAACATATTGCCAACTTGGAACAAAACAGATACGTTTGAGTCAGCCGGGACGGCTCGTCGAATTTTCGTCGCATCGCCCCAGGCCGATGGAATCATGGGATAGAATGGCGGGATCGAAGATGAGCAACATGGCGTTGAGGCTGGTGGGTAAAGACGAAGGCGATAAGCAGCGGGCTTTGGAAGCGGCGCTGACGCAGATTGATCGGGCCTTCGGCAAGGGCTCGGTGATGAAGCTGGGCGACAAGGGCAAGATCGTCGAGATCGAGTCGGTGCACACCGGCTCGCTCGGGCTCGATTTGGCGCTCGGCATCGGCGGATTGCCCAAGGGCCGGGTGGTGGAAATCTACGGGCCGGAAAGTTCCGGCAAGACCACCTTGGCCCTGCATGTGGTGGCCGAGGTGCAGAAAGCCGGCGGCACCGCCGCCTTTGTCGACGCCGAACACGCACTCGATCCGTCCTACGCCCACAAGTTGGGGGTCAATCTCGACGACCTGCTGGTGGCGCAGCCCGATACCGGCGAACAGGCGCTGGAGATCGTCGATACGCTGGTGCGTTCCGGCGCCGTCGATATCGTGGTGATCGACTCGGTCGCCGCCTTGACGCCGCGTGCGGAAATCGAGGGCGAAATGGGCGACAGCCTGCCGGGTCTGCAGGCGCGGTTGATGAGCCAAGCGCTGCGCAAGCTGACCGGGTCGATCTCCAAGACCCAAACCTTGGTGATCTTCATCAATCAGATTCGCATGAAGATCGGGGTGATGTACGGCAGCCCCGAAACCACCACGGGCGGCAATGCGCTGAAGTTCTACGCCTCTGTGCGGCTCGACATCCGCCGGATCGGCTCGGTCAAGGTGCGCGACGAAATCATCGGCAACAATGTCCGCGTCAAGGTGGTGAAAAACAAGGTCGCCCCGCCGTTCCGCGAGGTCGAGTTCGACATCATGTACGGTCAGGGCATTTCCAAGCTGGGCGAAATCATCGATCTGGGCGTAAAGGCCGGCGTGGTGGAAAAATCCGGCTCGTGGTTTTCCTGGAACAGCACCCGCATCGGCCAAGGCCGCGACAACGCCCGCGAATTTCTTAAAGCCAACCCCGACATCGCCGTTCAGATCGAAGAGCAAGTGCGCAGCAATTCGGCCAAGGTAGTCGACGAACTCCTGATCGGCCCGGTGTCGGCAACCGAGGACGAATAGACGGGCATATTTGCCGATCCTTCTGCCTCAATGGGAGAGGGCGGCTCGGCGTGAAAACGCTAAGCCGGGTGGGGAACGATCCGGCGGCGCCAAAAAGCATCATGGCCGTCATGTTACGTCCCCATCCGGGGCTTCGCTTCGCTGTGGCTCGACCCTCCCCATGAAGGGGAGGGAGTGCTAAAGGGCCGCCCATGGCCAGCCTCAACGCTATTCGCACCCAATTTCTCGACTATTTCGCCGCTGCCGGCCACACGGTCATCGCCTCGGCGCCGTTGGTGCCGCAAAGCGATCCGACCTTGATGTTCGTCAACGCCGGCATGGTTCCCTTCAAAAACATCTTCACCGGCTCCGAAACGCGACCCGCGCCGCGCGCGGCAACTTCGCAAAAGTGCGTCCGGGCCGGCGGCAAGCACAACGATCTCGATAACGTCGGCTACACCGCCCGACATTTGACCTTTTTCGAGATGCTCGGGAACTTTTCGTTCGGCGACTATTTCAAGCCTCTCGCCATCGAGTTGGCGTGGAAATTGATCACCGACGGTTTCGGGCTGGAACAATCGCGCCTGCTCGTCACGGTTCACGCCAGCGACGAAGAGGCGGCGAGCCTGTGGCGCAAGATAGCCGGACTGAGCGATCAACGGATTATCCGGATCGACTCGTCCGACAATTTCTGGTCGATGGGCGACACCGGGCCATGCGGTCCCTGTTCCGAAATCTTCTTTGACCACGGCGATCACGTCGCCGGCGGTCCTCCAGGGTCGCCGGACCAGGACGGCGACCGGTTCGTGGAGATCTGGAATCTGGTCTTTATGCAGTTCGATCAAGGCGCCGACGGCGTGCGCGCCGACCTGCCCAAACCTTGCATCGACACCGGGATGGGATTGGAGCGCGCCGCCACCGTCTTGCAGGGTGTGACCAGCGTATTCGAAACCGACCTTTTCAAAACCTTGATCGCGGCGAGCGAAGAGGCCACCGGCGTCAAATCGGTTGGCGCGGCGGCGGCGTCGCACAGGGTGATTGCCGACCATCTGCGCTCGACCTCGTTCCTTATCGCCGACGGCGTTACTCCGGCCAACGAGGGGCGTGGCTACGTCTTGCGGCGGATTATGCGACGCGCCATGCGCCACGCCTATTTGCTGGGCGCGACCGAGCCGCTGATGCACCGTCTGGCGCCAACGCTGGTCAGCGAAATGGGCGAGGCCTATCCGCAATTGCGCCGCGCCGCGCCGGCGATCGTCGAAACCCTGCGCGGCGAAGAAGAACGCTTCCACCGCACGCTGGGGCGCGGCCTCGGCTTGCTTGACGAAGCGACGGCGAACCTGGGAGACGGCGATACGCTTTCGGGCGAAACGGCGTTCAAACTCTACGACACCTACGGCTTTCCGCTCGATCTTACCCAAGACGCGGTGCGCCCGCGCGGAATCGGCGTTGATCTGGCGGGTTTCGACGCGGCGATGGACCGCCAGCGCAGCTTGGCGCGGGAAAGCTGGGCCGGATCGGGGCAAAAAGCCCAAGGCGCCGCCTGGCTCGCCCTGCGTGATCGCCTGGGGCCGACACAATTTTCCGGTCACGAGGAAACCGAAGCGATCGGCGAAATCCTGGCTTTGGTCAAGGACGGCGACGAGGTTTCCACAGCGGCGCTCGGCGACACCGTGCAAGTCCTGTTCGACGCCACGCCGTTCTATGCCGAAAGCGGCGGGCAGGCCGGGGATCGCGGCGAGATCGATGGGCCCAACGGCGCCGGCGAGGTGCGCGATACGCAACGCCAAGCGGGCGACCTGCACGTCCATACGGTCACGATCACGCGCGGTGGCCTCGCCGTCGGTGACCGCCCCCGGCTAGCGGTGGACGCTGATCGACGCGCCCGCACCCGGCTTAATCACTCCGCCGCGCACCTCGTCCACGCCGCCTTGCGCGGTGTGTTGGGGCCGCACGTCGCGCAAAAAGGCCAGATGGTCGACCCCGAACGGATGCGGTTCGATTTCAGTCACGGCGGTCCGCTGACGCCGGCGCAACTCGACGCCATCGAAACTGAAGTCAACGCCGTCATCCGCCAAAATCTTCCCGCCGAGACGCGGGAAATGGCCCCGCAGGCGGCTATCGAGGCGGGGGCCGTCGCCCTGTTCGGCGAGAAGTACGGCGACAGCGTGCGCGTGCTCACCCTCGGCCGCGCTCTGGAGGGCGCGGGAGCCTATTCGGTGGAACTGTGCGGCGGCACGCACGTGGCGCGCACCGGCGACATCGCTCTGTTCAAGATTGTCGGCGAACAGGGCATAGCGGCGGGGATTCGCCGCATTGAGGCCCTGACCGGTGAACCGGCGCGGCGCTATTTGCTTGATCAAGCCGCCGTCGCCAAGGGCTTGGCCGACCAATTCAAGGTTCCCGTCTCGGAGGTCGCCGTCCGCATGGACGCGCTCGACGCCCAGCGCCGAAAACTGGAACGCGAATTGGCTGACGCCAAACGTCAACTGGCGGTCGGTGGCGGCGGCGCGTCGAGCGAGACGGCGGCGGAGGACGTCGGCGGCGTCGCCTTCATTGGCAAGGTGTTGCAAGGCGTCGGCGGCAAGGATCTGCGCCCCATCGCCGAAAGCTTTAAGAAACAGGCCCCCGACGGCGTGGTCGCGCTGTGCGGCGTCATGGACGGCAAGGTCGCGTGCACGGTCGCGGTCAGCGGCGCGGCCCTGGCTCGCTTCAACGCCGCCGACCTCGCCCGCGCGGCGGTGATGGCGATGGGCGGTCAGGGTGCGGGTGGCAAAGCCGACTTCGCGCAGGGCGGGGCGCCGGACGCATCGAAAGCCGATGCGGGGGTCGCGGCGATCAGGGGGCTGATCGCGGCGGGTTAGAGGGCGCCCGCGCAGACGGCGCCGCGTATGTTTTGTGTTGTCTCACACGTTTTTATGGTTAGTCGGGGATCACCGGCGCGCGCTTTGCGGTAGCGGCGCTGGACGACTCGCGAGGAAAAGCCAATGCCCCCCACCGAACTCGACAACGTTTTGGCGATGCTGCGTGCCAGTCCTATAGACCTTAAAGCGCCGCAAGCCGATTTGCGAGCGGCGATTGATCGGATGGGCGAGGTATTTCCCGTGCCGGAAGGGGTGACGGTCGCCCCCGTTACGCTTGCGGGGATCGCCGCCGAGCACATCGTGGCCAAGGCTGGCGGTCCGCTGGTGCTATATCTGCACGGCGGCGGCTATGTGATCGGCTCGCCCAAGTCGCATCGCCATCTGGTCTGCCAACTGGCCCACAGCATGGCCGGCGAAGCTTATTCGCTGGACTATCGCATGGCCCCCGAAGCGCCGTTTCCGGCCGCCGTGGACGACGCCGTCGACGCCTATCAAGCGCTCATCGCCGCCCACCCAGGACGCGGGATCGTTATCGCCGGCGATTCCGCGGGCGGCGGTCTGGCCTTCGCCGCCGCCCTCGGCGCGGCGGCGCGGGGCCTGCCCAGGCCTGCCGCCGTGGTCGGCCTCAGTCCGTGGGTTAACCTCGGAACCGATAACGAGAGCTATGACGCGCTGGAACGCGTCGATCCGATGCTGTCGCGCGCGGCGATCGACTACTTTTCGAGCCATTATCTGGCGGGAAATCCCGCCAGCGATCCGGCGGCGTCGCCTCTTTTCGCCGATCTCAAGGGCTTGCCGCCGGTCCTGATCCAGATTGGCGACAGCGAATGTTTCCTGGGCGACGCGGTCAAAATGCATCATGCCCTCGTCACGGCGGGCGTGCACAGCGAACTGTCGGTGTGGAAACAAATGTTCCACGTTTGGCACGCCTATTGGCCGATGTTGCGGCAGGGCCGCGAGGCGATAGACGAGATCGCCGACTTCGTGGCGCGCCACGTTCCCGCGAATCCTCACAACAAATCCAACGCCTTGTGATCCATAATATGCGCCGTGGCCGTCTCGATCATGGCGAAGAACATATCGTCGCCGCGGGGCGTTCGCTCGACCACCATAGCGGCGGAAAATCCCATGGTGAACAAGGCGAAGCTATAGCGGGCATAGTCACGCCACAGCCGCTCGAAGCTGTAGTCGCGGACGCCCAAGGCGATCAGCGCCCCGTGATAGCCGCGTAGCAAAGCCGCTTCGTTCGCGCGGCGATCGTTAAGGCCAAGGGCGCCGCCCATAAAATATGAAACGTCGGCCATGCAGCATCCGTAGCCGACGGTTTGCCAATCGACCACGACCAAGGGGTGGCCGCCCTCCGCCGTGCCGAACATCATATTGTCGGGGCGAAAGTCGTTGTGAATTAAGCATTTCGGCCCGTCGTATGCGCGTTGAATACGGTCATGCGCCCCGGTGATGGTCTCGCCGATCAGCCGAACCTGGGCGTTGACGCGCGTTCCGTAACGTTGGCAAAATCCCGCCCACAGCGTCGCCATCATGTCGTCGGGCGTGAGGGTGGGCGACGCGGACACGTTGTACATCCAGGCGGCGGCGTCAAAACGGTCCTCGCCCCAGTGCGACGCGTGAAGTTTGGCCGCTTCGCTCAGCGCCAAAGCGGCTTGATCGACCGATACGCCGCGTAATTGGTCGCCCTGCTTGGCCGGCGCGAGGTCCTCCATGATCAAAACGAACTCATGCGTTGCGGTCTCGACCTGGGCGTGCAGGCAACGCGGCGTCGTGATCAGCGCCGTCGCGGCAAGCTGATTGTAAAAATTGACCTCGCGAATGTAGTTGCCGAACAACACGCCGGCGGCCCGGCTGGTGTCGTCAGATGACGGAAACTTGCCGACCACGGTGGCGGGCGCGCCCCTGGCGTCGCCCGCGTAAGCGAGCGTGAACCGCACGCTTTCGCCGACCTGTCCGGTGCCGACGCGCTTGGCGTCGAAAGCGGCGACGCGGACGTCGTGGCCGGCCTTGCGCAGCACCGCGCCGAGCCAGTCGGGCGTGATGGCCGAAGGGCGGACGAGAGGTATGGCGGGGCTTTGGCTCATCTTGTTCCTGCAGACTCGCTTTTTGGGACGCCGCCACCACACAACCGCGCGCGCCACCGGCTGTCAAATGGTCGAAGCCATCGACGACCTCGCGGTGCGAAATCCTGCTTGACATTTAATTGCGCATAATTGCAAATATTATTTAATTCAACAAATGGAATCCGATCATGGCGCCCCGTCCCACTCTCTCCACGTCTCTCAGCTATCGCGACCCCCGGGCGGCGATCGTATTTCTGGAAAAGGCGTTTGCTTTTGAATTGACCCTGCTGGTGGAAGATGATGCCGGCGCCGTCGCGCACTCCGAATTGGCCTTCGGATCGGGCGTGGTGATGGTCGGCGGCGAATGGAGTGACGATAACAAAAGTCCCGCGTCGCTCGGCGGCAAGAACACCCAGTCGGTGCACATCCAGATCGACACCGACGTCGACGTCCATTGCGCCCGGGCCACGGCGGCGGGAGCAGAGGTTTTCGCGCCGCCGTCCGATCAATTCTACGGCGATCGCACCTATCGTTGCCGCGATCCCGAAGGTCACATCTGGACGGTCGGCCAGACCACCAAACAGTTGACGTTCGACCAAATGGCCGCCGCCTCCGGACTGAAAATCAGCGGCCAAGCGTGAGGCCTTCGGCGATCGACCGCACGCTCGCCGCCCTCGCCGATCCGCATCGAAGAGCGGTGGTGGAATTGTTGCGCAGCCGTCCCCGCGCCGCCGGCGAACTGGCCCGCGCGGTCGGTTTGCCAGGGCCGACGATGAGCCGACACCTGCGCGCCTTGCGGGAAAGCGGCATTGTCGCGGAATCCCATCCGCTGTTCGACGCCCGCGTACGGATCTACGCCTTGAGAGTTAAGCCGATGACGGACCTGATACGCTGGCTCGCGGAGACCGAGCGGCTGTGGAGCGAACAACTCGGGGCTTTCAAGGCGCATGTCGAAACGGCTCCGGAGGCATGAGTTCGCGTGTCGTGGTGGCCCTGCGGGTGCGCGCGACGCCGGAACGGGCGTTCGCCGCCTTTACCCAGGAGATCGGGACGTGGTGGCGGCCTAACGGCCTATTCGCGTTCACGCCGCGTGAGCCGGGGGTGATTTCATTTGAGAGTGGTCAGGGCGGTCGGCTGATCGAAACGCGGTCCAATGGCAAGATTTTCGAAATCGGCGAAATTCGCGTTTGGGATCCGCCACGAAGACTGGCGTTCGGCTGGCGTCAGGCGACCTTCGCGGCCGCTCAAAATACGCAGGTCGAAGTTCGCTTCGAAACGGTTGACGGCGAAACCCGCATTACCGTCGAGCACAGCGGATGGGATAGTATTCCGGCGACGCACGTCGCGCGCCACGGATTTGCCGACGCCGTCTTCCTGCGCCGCCATGGCGAATGGTGGCAGGCCCTGCTATCGGCCTGCCAGACAATACTCGCGCGCGATGAGCTTGAAACCGATGACCGATAGCCCGACCCCCAACGACCAGCCAAAGCCGCGCGCGGCGGCATTCGGCTTCGTGTTCGCCACGTCGTTGATGAACGCGATCTCGTTCGGCATCATGATTCCGATCCTGCCCAATCTCATCAAACAGTTCGCCGGCGGCGACACGGCGTCGGCGTCGCAGTGGGCGACCCTGTTCGGGGCCACCTGGGGGGCGATGCAATTTGTCTCCGGACCGATGCTCGGCATGTTGTCGGACCGATTCGGCCGTCGGCCGGTGATCCTGGTGTCGATCTTCGGCCTGTTCGTCGACTTTCTGTTCATGGCCTTCGCGCCGACGCTGGCTTGGCTCTTTCTGGGGCGAATTCTCAATGGCATGACCGCCGCGACCTTTTCCACCACCAACGCCTATGTCGCCGACATCACGGCGCCGGACCAACGCGCCCGTAATTTCGGCCTGCTCGGCTCCGCCTTCGGCTTCGGCTTCATGATCGGCCCCAGCATCGGCGGCGTTCTGGGCGAAATCAGCCTGCGCACGCCGTTCATCGCCGCCGCCGCGCTGTGCGCGATCAACTGGATCTATGGTTTCATTGTCCTGCCCGAATCCCTGCCGCCGGAAAAGCGGGTCAAGGTGTTCGACTGGCGCCGCGCCAATCCGCTCGGCTCACTGATCTTCCTGCATCAGCGCCGGGATCTTCTGGGCCTGGCCACGGTGGGCTTCCTGTTCCAGCTCGCCCACACCGTTCTGCCGGCGGTGTTCGTGCTCTACGCCGGCTACCGCTATCATTGGAGCCCGATCACCTTCGGCCTGGCCTTCATGGCGTCTGGCGCGTGCATGATCTTTGTCCAGGTCGTCCTGGTGGCGCCGGTGGTCAAGGCCGTCGGCGAGCGTGGCGCCGTCTTGCTGGGCGCGAGTTTCGGCGCGATCGCCTTTATCGTCTATGGCTTCGCCTCGCAGCCATGGATGTACCTGGCCGACACACCGCTGTTCGCCCTGATCGGGCTTCTGCAGCCGGGCCTGATGGGGCTGATGAGCCGCCGTGTAGGGCCAAGCCACCAAGGACAGCTACAGGGCGCCAATCAGAGCCTGCAAGGCATTGCCTCCATCGTGGGGCCGATGGTGTTCGGCCTGACTTTCGCCTGGTCGATCCGCAACAACGCGGTCCTTCACTTGCCGGGTTTGGCGATCCTGCTGGCGGCGGGCTTGCTCGTTCTGGCCTTGTTGATCGGCCTGCGTGTCGCCAGACCCGAAACAAGTTCCCGACCCCTGACGAAATCAGGCGTTGTTTTCTCTTCTCCCGCCGGGGGAAGCGACTCGGCGTCAGCCGAGCGGTAGGGGGCGCCGCTGCACCAAAAGATCGCGCGGCGAGAGCCCCCTTCGTCTCGCGCGAGAAGGCGCGATCCACTTCCCTCAAAAGGGGAAGAGAAAGATTTGGAGACGCGCTTCTCTCCCCGCCGGCGCCTTGATTGCGTCGGAAGCCTCTGGGAAACTCA
>JANXWN010000372.1 GCA_025351125.1 Caulobacteraceae bacterium
GCCATCGCCGCGGGTCAGCACCAAACCGGTCAGAGGCAGACGATCATGGAAAGCCTTGGCGGTACGCACGGCGTCCTGACCGGTCAGGCTGTCGGCGACCAGGAGGGTTTCCGCGGGCTGGGCGATGCGCGCAATCTCCGCCGCCTCGCTCATCATCGCTTCGTCAAGCGTGGTGCGACCGGCTGTATCGAGGATCAGCACGTCAAAGCCGCCAAGCTTCGCCGCCGATAGCGCGCGTTTGGTAATATCAGCGGGCGCTTGGCCCGGCATGATCGGCAGGCTGTCGACGCCCGCCTCCTTGGCCAGGATCGCCAATTGCTCCATGGCGGCGGGACGGCGCACGTCGAGCGAGGCCAAAAGCACGCGTTTGCGCTCGGCCTTACCGAGTCGCAGGGCCAATTTGGCCGACATGGTCGTCTTACCGGAGCCCTGCAGGCCGGCCATCAAGATCACGGTCGGCGGATTGAGCGCCAAACGCAGCGGCTGAACATCGTCGCCGCCGAGCATTTCGACGAGGCCGTCGTAAACGATCTTGACCACCTGATCGGCCGGTTTGACCGAGCGGATCACCGCTTCGCCGGTCGCCGCCACTCGCGCCTTGTCGATAAATTCGCGCACCACCGGCAGGGCGACGTCGGCCTCGAGCAGCGCCACGCGCACCTCGCGCATGGCTTCGTCGATGTCCTTTTCCGACAGCACGCCGCGACCGCTCAATCGGTCGAACACGCCCGAAAGGCGGTCGGTCAGTCCCTCGAACATATCCGGCTTTCGACCAAGTCCTACAATCCTTCATACGCGCGCCCAAAGGCGCGCAACGCAAAAACCCCCGTGCGCGATCACGCGGACGGAGGTCCCCTCCGCCCTCGTCCTTCGGCCCGGTTACGGGTGGAGAAGGTGTCGTGGCGGTGGAGGCGCTAGACTAAGACTGGCGCCGGAGACCGCAGCTTATGCGCTTGAAGGCCGCTAGGGTCAAGGGAACGGTCGCCTTGCGCGCGGTCGCTCGCTATTTTGCGGTCGTCTCCCCGAACACCCGCCGCGCCAGCGGGACAAGGAGAATGATTAGCACGGTGGCGGGAACCATGAACCCCACATGCATCATCCAGAAGGCGGCGCCGGACATTTTCTCCAGCCACCCGCCCAGATAGCCGATCAGCATATTGGAAAGGAACACGTTGAGATAGAAGGCGCCGATCATGGTCGCGTTGAGCGCTCGGGGCGACACGCGCGAGAACAGCGACAGCGCCGGGATGAATAAATTGGCCCAACCGAGTTCGTTGAACACCGCCATGGCTGGCGCCCAAATGAATGCGGCCTTGTGACCGGTGGCCGCCGCCACTTGCGAAGCGAGGGCCAGGAAAAGCGGCGCTATGCAGCCCAACACGGCCCCGACGGCCATCTTGGTCAGTTCGTCCGTCTCACCTCGCCGCTTGGCCCACCATCGCCAGAAGGCGACCGACGCAATGATGGCGGCGCCCGTGAAGCCCGACTCCATTGAAAACAACCACGTGGTGGGAATGGTGAAGTTGAATATCCGTCGATCCAGGGTCGTTTCGGCCCAGATCAGATAGCTGTTGCCGATCTGATTGTTGCCGACGCTGGCCAGGGCCAGGAGCGGGATGAACAGCACGAGCATGGCGATCTGTCGCCAGGCGTTTGCTGAGAGGGCGGGGCCCGCGGGCTTTTCGCGCCGGCGGATCGGCGCTTCGGGCGCCAGCCAACGGCGTCCGGACAGATAGGTGATCAAGCCGATGAGCATGCCGACGCCGGCTGCGCCAAAACCCCAGTGCCACCCCAGCGTCTCACCCAGCGTGCCGCAGACCAGGGGCGAGACGACCACCGCGACCTGGATGCCGAACACATAGGTCTGAAAAGCGTCCACGACGCGCGGATCATCGCGCCCATAAAGCGCGCTGACCTGGCCGGCAAGATTGCCCTTGAAACAACCGACGCCGATCAAGAGGCAGGTCATTGCGACCAGAAAGGTGACGTCGAACGCCATGGCAAAATGGCCGATCACCATGAGCACCGCGCCGATCGTCACCGCGCGCGTGCGTCCGATAACGCGGTCGGCGAGAAGTCCGCCGAGAATCGGCGTGAACCAGACCAGTCCAGCGTAAAGACCGAAGATTGCCGAGGCGAGCGCCTGCGGCGACAGGGGGCCATAGACCGCCTCGATGGGGCGCGGAATGGGCCAAAGCCCAGAATGTGCTCGATATGGCCCGGATGGAGAAGCTGGTGCGTGAGGTAGAGCACCAGCAGCACCTGCATGCCGTAGTACGAGAAGCGTTCCCACACCTCGGTAAAGCACAACCACGCCAAGCCGCGCGGATGGCCGATGAACGTGCGATCGCCCCTCCCGACATCGGTATTGGCAATCGCAACCATGCTTGCCCCCAAGCGGAAAGCATATCGCGGCGTTCTCGTATGGGGAAGAGGCTGCGTATTTGGACCGTTCGGACTTCGCGCGGGCGTTCCGCTTGACAACCTTCGTCTTCAATGGCTTGATTGATCGTTCAATCAAGCCGGAGTCGATGGAAACCCGCCAACGAATTCTCCTCGCCGCCATGGAGCTGTTCTGGTCCAAGGGGTTTGGCTCGACGTCGATCGCCGACGTGCTCGCCCGCTCGCAGGCCAACAGCGGCAGCCTGTATCATGTCTTTCCGGGCAAGCAGGACCTGCTGATCGGCGTGCTCGAAGCCTATCGCGACGGCATTGACGACATGCTGCTGGCGCCGGCGTGGCGCGGGGTGGACGATCCGATCGAGCGCGTGTTCGCCCTCCTAGCCAGTTATCGGCGCGCTCTCCTGGAAACCGAATGCGTCTACGGCTGTCCGATCGGTTCGCTGGCGCTGGAGCTGCACGAGCCCGATCCGCCGGTGCGCGAACTTCTGGCCGAGAATTTCCGACGCTGGACGCACGCCGTGCGCGGCTGTCTCGAAACGGACAGTGCGCGCCTGCCGCCGGACGTCGATCTGCAGGGGCTGGCGGAATTCATCCTGACCACCATGGAGGGCGGCGTGATGCAGGCCCGCACCCATCGGGACGTCGCCTATTTCGACCGGAGCGTTGCGGCGCTGCGCCGCCACATCGACCTGCTAACGGCCGAGGCCGAACGGACTTTGAACGCCGTCGTTTGAAGCAAAAAGAGGGAGGATTTTAAATGACCGGGATCAACGGACTTTCAGCCTGCGCCGCCGCGCTGACCTTGAGTTGCGGCGTCGCCGTCGCGGCGGACTATGCGATCAGGGACACCAGCTATCGCGATCCGGTTACCGGGCGCGTGCGCCAACTGACCCTTGAGGTTCCGGTTTCCGCCGACGCGGCCTGGGCGGCGATCTCCACCGACGCGGGGCTGAAGGGCTGGGTGGCGCCGGTCGCGCACATCGATCTGATGAATGGCGGCATGCTGGAGGCGTCGTATTCGGCCAGCGCGCACCTCGGCGAGCGCGAAAACATGCGCAATCAGATCATCGCCTATGTGCCGGGGCGGATGATGGTCTATCAGAACGTCCATGTGCCCAAGGACGCGCCGGCCGATTTTGCTTTGCTGGCGGCTCTGCGCACGGTGATCGAGATCGAACCGATCGACGCCGGCCACGCGCGCATCATCGAGTCGGGCGTCGGCTACGGCGAAGGCCCGGGCTTGGACGCCCTCTATTCGCATTTCGGCGCCGGCAACGCTTACGAGTTCGAGGCCCTGGCCAAGAGCCTGACCGGCCACCCGATCGACTGGACGGTCGAGGCGGCGCAGGCCAAGGTGAGCGTGGGGCATAAGAAGTAGGCGCCAAGTTCAATCACCCCTCAATTCCGTCCTAGCCAGGCGTCAGTCCCGGCTACCCATTCAGAGAGCGGGTGGGTGTGGCCGTGCGCACGCACGGCCAATCTGGGGTCTCGCCGAATGGATCCTCGGGAACGACGCCCGAGGATGACGGTGGAAGAAGGTAGAGCCGGATGGGAATGAGGCGGTTGGACCTGCGTCAACTCTTCAGCCGACCTTCACGCGCTCCGGGATCACCGCCGTAATCCCGCGATAAGCGCGCAGGAAATTCGAGCGCAGGCGGACGGGCTCGCCGACGATGTCGATGCGCGGGAAGCGTTTGAAGATCTCCTCCCACATGACTCTCAGCTGCATTTCCGCCAGACGCATACCGACGCAGCGATGGATGCCAAAGCCAAAGGCAATATGGCGGCGGGGGCGTTCGCGGTCGATGATAAACTCGTGCGGTCGTTCAATCACGGTTTCGTCGCGGTTGCCCGAAACATACCACATCACCACCTTGTCGCCCTTGCGAATGGTCTTGCCGCCAAATTCGACATCGCGCGTGGCGGTGCGGCGCATGTGCGCCACCGGGGTCTGCCAGCGGATCATCTCCGGCACGGCGCTTAGCAGACGTTCGGGGTGGGCGCGCAGAATCTGGTAGGTCTCGGGGTATCGATTAAACGCCACCAGAGCGCCAGAGATGGAGTTACGCGTGGTGTCGTTGCCGCCGACGATCAGCAACAGGATATTGCCGAGAAACTCCATGAACGGCATCTCCTTGGTCGCCGAGCCATGGGCCAGCATGGAGATCAAATCGTTGCGCGGCGGTTCGCCGGCGCGCTGGTTCCATAGGTTTTGAAAATACATGGCGCAGCCGATCAACTCCTGTCGCACGTGATCGCGTGTTTCCAGCCTCGCTTCCTCGCTTTCCGGCGGCGTTGTCGTCAAATCGGACCAATAGGTCAGTTTGTCCCGCTCCTCGAACGGGAAGTCGAACAGGGTGGCGAGCATTTGCGTGGTCAATTCCACCGACACCCGTTGCACCCAGTCAAAGGGTTCGCCGATCGGCAATTCATCCAAAATCACGCCGGCGCGGCTGCGGATGATTGGTTCCATATTGGCAAGATTGAACGGCGAAACGATCGGGCTGATCACCTTGCGCTGCTGATCGTGCTTCGGCGGATCCATGGCGATGAACATCGGCAGGT
>JANXWN010000374.1 GCA_025351125.1 Caulobacteraceae bacterium
CTTGTACGGTTTTTCCTTAGATTTCCGATTCTTAATGGCCACGTCCGTCAGCATCGCTCTCACCTCTGAGAAAAATACCGTCAGGCCTTTTTTGACCGCATCATTTGCTATTTCCTCATTTTAATCAGTGAGTTATGAGAAAACAAATACTGTCAACCGACCTCAACAGGTTGACGGTATCGCGAGTTTCGGACGTGAGCAATAGGTGATGATACCGTCAGAGATGCCGTCAAATCGGAGCGCTGCCTCCCAAATGACGGCGATTGAATCTGACAGAAGTCTTTATTTATTTCAGTGAGTTAGTGCGATTTTTCGATTGTTGGCGGATGCCGCCGAAAGGCGCTAAATCATTCCCACTCGATCGTCCCCGGCGGCTTGCTGGTCACGTCGTAGACCACCCTATTGACTCCTCGCACCTCGTTGACGACGCGCGTCGCCGCCCGGGTCAGCACATCCCAGGGAAATTCGAACACGTCGGCCGTCATGCCGTCGGTGCTGGTGACGGCGCGTAACGCCAGGACGTTTTCGTAAGTTCTCGCATCGCCCATCACCCCCACGGTTTTCACCGGCAGCAAGACCGCAAACGCCTGCCAAATCTTGTCATAAAGTCCCGCTTTGCGGATCTCGTCGAGGAATAAGGCGTCGGCTTGTTGCAAGGTGGCGACGGCCGCCGGCGTGATATTGCCGGGGATGCGAATGGCGAGGCCCGGTCCGGGAAAAGGGTGGCGGCCCACGAAGGGCGCGGGCAGGCCCAGTTCGATGCCGAGCTTGCGCACTTCATCCTTAAATAGTTCGCGTAACGGTTCGACAAGTTTGAGCTTCATCATGTCGGGCAGACCGCCGACGTTGTGGTGGCTCTTGATCACGGCCGAGGGGCCGCCGGTGGGAGACACGCTCTCGATCACGTCCGGATACAGGGTGCCCTGCGCCAAAAAGGCGACGCCTTCGATCCGGCTCGCTTCGCGCTCGAAGATGTCGATAAAGGTCTTGCCGATGATTTTTCGTTTGGTTTCGGGATCGGACACGCCGGCAAGAGCGCCGAGAAACTGCTCGCCCGCTTCGACGTGGATCAGCGGGATGTTATAGTGATCGCGAAACAGGGTCACCACTTGCGTCGCTTCGTCGAGACGCAGCAATCCAGTGTCGACGAACACGCAGGTCAGTTGGTCGCCGATCGCTTCGTGGATCAAGACCGCCGCCACCGACGAGTCGACCCCGCCGCTAAGACCGCAGATGACCCGCCCCCGCCCCACTTGCGCACGGATCCGGGCGATCGATTCCGCGCGGAAGGACGCCATCGTCCAGTCTCCGGTCAAGCCGGCGATCTGGTGGGTAAAGTTGCGCAAGATGGTTGCGCCGCGTGGCGTGTGCATCACCTCGGGATGAAATTGCACACCGTAAATGCGGCGCGCCTCGTCTCCGATGACGGCATACGGCGAGCCTTGCGACGTAGCGATGACCTCGAAACCGTGCGGAATGGCGGTGATCTTGTCGCCGTGGCTCATCCACACCGTTTGCGTATCCCCCACCACGCCAAGGCCGTCCAGCAAGGGCGAGACGCGTTCGATACGAATTTCGGCCCGTCCGAACTCACGATCGTGGCCGGCTTCCACGGCGCCGCCGAGTTGCGCGCATAAGGTCATTTCACCGTAACAAATGCCGAGCACCGGCACGCCTAAATCAAAGATTCGCCGCGGCGCGGCGGGGCTGGCGGTCTCACCGGCGGTTTGTGGTCCGCCCGACAAAATGATCGCTTTGGGCGCAAAGGCGTCGAGCATGGCGTCGGTTTTATCGAACGCATGAATTTCGCAATATACGCCGCTCTCACGCAAGCGGCGGGCAATCAGCTGGGTGACCTGACTACCAAAATCGACGATCAAGACGCGGTCGTGACGGGTTTGGGTCATGCCCGGTGCTTAAGCGAGAATCGGCGCGCGGTCATCCTCCGCGTCAGTGGGCGGGAAAAATCGGCGCCGCATCGCCTCCCACCGTGGCGACCGCGAACAGTTGCGCGGCGGTAAATCCGTTTTCCGGATGAATCCAATCGGGCGCGATCTGCGCCAGCGGCCCCATGACAAAACGGCGACCCGCCGCGCCCGGATGCGGCACGGTCAGCGTCGCTTGGTGAATCACCAGGCGACCATAAGCCACAAGATCGATGTCCAACGTGCGGGGGCTGTTTGGCGCTTGCCGTCGGCGGCC
>JANXWN010000001.1 GCA_025351125.1 Caulobacteraceae bacterium
TTTATTTCTCTGACGCCCGAAAGCGCCCACATGCTGATGTGGGTGATGAGCGATCGCGCCTTGCCGCGCAGCTTGGCGATGATGGAAGGTTTCGGCGTGCACACGTTCCGCCTCGTCAACGCGCAAGGCGTGTCGCGTTTCGTCAAATTCCATTGGAAACCGATAAAGGGCGTGAAGTCTTTGGTGTGGGACGAGGCGCAGATTTTGTCGGGTAAGGACTCGGACTTTCACCGCCGCGATCTATTTGAATCCATTGAACGCGGCGACTTTCCGCAGTGGGAATTGGGCCTGCAAATCGTGGAGGAAAGCGACGAATTCAAATTCGATTTTGACCTCCTCGACCCGACAAAACTGATTCCGGAGGAACTGGTGCCGGTGCGACGGGTGGGAAAAATGACCCTCAACCGCAACCCCGACAACTATTTCGCGGAAACCGAGCAGGTCGCCTTTCACACAGGCCACGTGGTTCCGGGGATCGATTTTAGCAATGACCCTCTGCTGCAAGGGCGGCTGTTTTCTTACATCGATACCCAGTTGCGCCGGGTGGGACCGAATTTCGCCGAATTGCCCATCAACCGCCCCCTCGCGGTGGTGGACAACAACCAACGCGACGCCATGGCCAGGACAACGATAAATCAGGGTCGGGTCGCCTATTTCCCCAACCGTCTAGGCGAAAACCAGCCTGCCCCGGGGCCGGGCGCAAGGCCCGCTTTTGTCAGTTATGCCGAAAAGATCGACGGCGCGAAAATCCGGGCGCGTAGTGATAGTTTCGCCGACCACTTCAGCCAGGCCACGCAGTTTTGGAACAGCATGGCCGACTGGGAGCAAATGCACATTGCAAAAGCCTTCGCTTTCGAACTCAATCAAGTGAAGGCTCAGGTCGTGCGCCACCATGTGGTGAACGAAATTTTGATTAATATCAGCGACGCTCTGGCCAACGCCGTTTCGGCCCTGACCGGGATTAAGATCGCACCGGTTGGCACTGCGCAAAATCCGACGCCGTCTGCGCCCAGCCCGTCGGGTCCCCTGCGGTCGAACGCGAAAGAGTTAAGCTCTCCGGCGCTGAGCCAAGACAAACCCGGCGATTCGATTACCGGTCGCAAGATCGCCATTCTGGGTTGCGTTGGGCTGGATGCGGCGGATTTATCAGTGATTAAGAAGGTGATCGGCTCGGCGGGCGGGCTTACGGAACTTGTCGCGGAGCAGGCCGGAACCGTGACTGACTCGGCCGGCAAATCCCAGATCGTGGACCGCCCGGCGGCGAACGCGTCGTCGGTTTTCTATGATGCGGTGATCATTCCGGGCGGCACGGCGGCCGTATTGTCGAAATCGGAATGGGCGTCGCGGTTCGTCAACGAAGCCTATCGCCACGGTAAGCCGATCGCGGCGCTCGATGACGGGGTGGCCTTTTTCGAGGGCTGTCCTTTCGTCGCGCCCCAGCCCGATCAGGGAATTATCGGCGGAGAAGGCAAGGCGGGGGTTGATGACTTGGTGAGAGCTCTTCTGTCGCACCGCTTTCCGCGACGTCTCGCTGAGCCGGCGCCCGTCTAAGCCATCCGCCGCAGACCATGAACGCCACGTTTGTCACCAATGCTATCGGCACGGCGGCGGCCGCTATTTCAATAAGCAGTTTTGTTCCGCAGATCCTCGACATGATCAAGACTAAGGACGTGTCGGGTGTTTCGCTGCGCACCTACGCTTTTACGGTCGTGTCGTTTTCGCTGTGGATCGCCTACGGTTGGCGCCTCGGTTCGTGGCCGGTGGCGGTGGCGAATGCGGCGGCGCTGATCATGGCGGCGATCGTTCTGACGCTCAAGTGGCGGTTCGGCCGGCGCCCGTCGACGCAGAGCGATTAGAGGGCCGAGGTGGAAAGTTTCGACGCCGTGATCGTTGGCGCAGGACCGGCGGGATTAACCGCCGCGACCTATTTGGGGCGTTATCGACGCCGCACGCTGGTGCTCGACGGCGGCCCGTCGCGGGCGAGTTGGATCCCCCAGAGCCATAATACGCCGGGATTTCCAAATGGAGTTGGCGGCCGCGAATTGCTGGCGCGCATGACATCGCAAGCCAAATCCTACGGAGCCGAAATTCGCTCCGGTTGGGTGAACGCCTTGAACTGCGGCGCTGACGCGTTGCAATTTCGGGTAGACGATCAGTCTGTCGCCGGGCGCTTTGGCGTGTTGGCGACTGGCGTGGTGGATCGAAAACCCGACATCGCCGGCCTCGATGACGCCATCCGCCGCGGGGTTGTCCGCATTTGCCCTATCTGCGATGCCTACGAAGCGATTGATCAAACGATCGGCGTCCTGGGCGATAGCGAACATAGCGTGCAGGAGGCGCTTTTTCTGCGGCACTATTCGGCGCGAGTCACCCTGATATTTCTTGGCGGCGCGCCGCCGGCGCCGCAACGGCTCGTCGATCAAGGCGTCGCATGGACGACGGCGCAACTAGGGGACATCACCCTTCAGAGCGATGGCGTGCAGATCTCGCGTTCCGGGGCGGGGGCTTGGACGTTCGAGCGGCTTTATTTGGCTCTCGGAACCCAGCCGGTGGTCGATCTGGCCTTGGCCGCCGGCGCGGCGCGGGACCCGTCCGGTGCTCTAAGCGTCGACGGTCACCAGAAAACCTCCGTTAGCCGCCTGTATGCCGCAGGCGATGTCGTCAGGGGGTTGAACCAAATCGTCGTCGGCGCGGCGGAAGCGGCCATCGCTGCAACCGATATCCACAATCGATTGAGGGCGGAGTAGGACGCTTGGCCTAAGCGATGAATTCGGTTGATTGGGCGATTTTATAAGCCCGGCGCCGGGAACCCTTCGGGTCCAACGATGTTGATTGCGCAAGGGGGTTTTTTTGGAGATCACAATGCCGAAAGCAGCACACACCCAGGCGGCGGACCATCACGACAGCGCGGCGAAGTCACACCGGCAGGCCGCGTCCAGTCATGACAAGGGCGATAAATCCGCCGCCAAAAAGCACTCCACGGATGCGCACGGCCATTCAACGAAAGCACACGAGAGTTCCAAGACGGCTCACGGCAAAAGCGCCAGCTAATCCAAGAAGCGCGCGCCGTGCGGCTCCAATGCCTGGAGCCGCACGGTGCGTCTGCTTTGCGAACCGACGGCGGCTGTTTAACGCCTCACACCGTCCGCAACTTAAAAATTCCGTGCGCGTTCTCGCGAGGACGCGTTCGGGGCATCAGCTACCGATCGCGGCGCGGACGTCATTGCCGCAAAGGTCGTTGATCGACCGGTCTCAACGCGAAATATGGAGTATCGCAATGAAGCACGACCTCACGCCGCTGGAAGCGGAAACAAGACTGTGGTCCGAGATTGGACACGCCCGGTTTGGCATGTTGGGGCTGGCGCAGCATTCCTCCGGCAGCCATTTTCAACCCATGACGGCTTTTGGCGAACCCGACACCCGTGAGATTTGGTTTTACACGCGCCGGGACTCCGCGTTGGCGCGCGCGGTCGCCGACGACGGGGCGGATGCCGTGTTTTTGGTGCAATCTAAAGATCAGGACGTTCAGGCGTCGATAACCGGTTCTCTGCGCGTGAAGCACGACCAAGCACACATCGAACGACATTGGAACGCCATGGTGGCGGCGTGGTTTCCCGGTGGTAAGCAAGACCCGATGCTGACCCTGTTGCGTTTCGAGGCGCGGGATGCCGAGGTATGGATAACCCAAGGCGGTCCGGTGAAACTGGCTTGGGAAGTCTCCAAGGCCCTGGCGACGCACAAAACGCCGGACGTTGGCGATCACGCGCGTGTCGAATTAACAGCAAGTCGCTTGGCCTGATCGACCGCCAAGACCCACCGGCGGGTCTTCGCAAGCAGGCGGCCCGATGTGTTCTTCTGGCTAGGTTATCTGTTTTGCGCTAACCGGATCGCTGGCTGGAAATGTGTCGTCGAGGGCGTCGTCAAGCGAGTCCTCGGCGCGCTTTTTCGTTTCCGCCGTCCGGTTTGAAAGCCCCGCGGCCTTACTGGCGGCGGACCGTTTGGCGTTTCCCTGGTCCGTGGAAGGTTTTGCGCGGCGCGGCGCCTTCGACCCGTCGGTCATGACATAGCTCCAACCCTGTCGGGCCCTCGTAGGCCTGGAGTTCAAACCACGGTTACGGTGGACGGTTCCCCGGGCGCCTGATCTCGGCGGCCGCTCGGGCGGCCGACGCCATGTCGGATCCGACGCGCCCGGACAAGAAGGCAATGATCGCCTTTTCTTCATCCGGCATAGTGTCCAGCTGCAGGTCTTCGAACGAGGCTACGTCGATCGCATTGCCCAGCTTTAGGTCGCCGGCCAGAAAAGCTTCCACGATTGCCGGGTGTGTATAGCTTTTCAAGCAAATCGCCGGTGTATTGCCCAAGCGCGCGGCGACGTGCCGGATCGCCGCCAGCAGGGCATGCTTACGCTCCGAAACCTTCGTCGGGGCGTTTGTCGAAAGGACGAGCGCCGCGAGGCAGGTCGCCGCCCAAGTGCGGAAATCCTTGGCGGAGATATCGCCGCCGGTCACAGTCGTCAGATAATGATTCACATCGGTCGAAGATACGGTTTGCACCGCGCCTTCGTCATCGCGGTATTGGAAAAGATTCTGTCCCGGTAAATCCTGACATTTTCGTATTATGCCGGCAACGCGCCGATCACTGAGGCTCAACTGCCACGTTTTGCCGCTTTTGCCTTTAAAGTGAAATTCGATCTGGGCGCCCTCGATCGCCAGATGCCGATTGCGCAGCGTGGTCAAACCGAAGCTCTTATTCTCGCGCGCGTAGGCGACATTGCCGACGCGGATCATGGTTTTTTCCAGCAAGTAGATGACCGTCGCGATGACTTTATCGCGGCCCAAGCCGGGGGCGCTCATATCTTTGCGGACTTTTTCCCGCAGCGTCGGCAGGGATTGGGCGAACGCCACAACATGATCGAACTTGGCGGCGTCTCGTGTGTTGCGAAAGCGTGCATGATAGCGGTACTGGCGGCGACCTTTTTGATCGACGCCGGTGGCCTGCAAATGACCTTGGGGGGAAGCACATATCCACACCTGCGCCCATGCCGGGGGGATCGCCAAGGCCTTGATACGGTTTAGCGTCGCGGTTTCGACTAGCCGGCGGCCATCGGGTTCGCGATAGACAAAACCGCGTCCGGTCCTCTGTCGCGAAAGCCCTGGTTGACCAGCATTAACATAGGTCAAACCGGCCTCTGCGGCGCTTTCCCGGGCGGGTAGACGCGCGTCAGAGCTTAGGTCGTGCGTCGTCGGACCGGTGGTCGGCGGGCCCAAATAATCCCCAGCGATAGGATGAGCGCGCTTTGACGTCATATCGTTGCAATTTTCAGCCTACTTTTAATGGGACCCAAACGCGCGTCGCAGGGGTTTGATCCGTCGTCCCGCCACCGCGGCGATGAACAGCGACGCCCGGAACCGTGACTAAGCTTTCGCGTTAGGGCGACACGGCGCCGTGGGCGCTCAGCAATCTGGGCCGATCAATGGATTTATCAAATCTTTGCGCCGGTGGCGCGTGGCTCGCGGCGTCGGCATCGGTGTGGTTCATATCTTCGGCCGCGATCGCTCAGTCGCCGGTGTCCCCCGACGCCAAGCCGCCGCCGCCGCCGGCGCGCTCTTCGCTCGCCCCGCCGACACCGGCCGCCGATATGCAAGAGGTTCTTGCCGCCCAGCAGGCCCTCGGCGGCAAGCCGGTCGAAACTTTAACCCCCGCCGAGGCGCGCCTGCAGCCGTCGCCCGCCGACGGCGTGACGCAATTAATGAAAACAAAGGGACTGCCCACCGCTCCGGACGCGGCGGTCACCACGCAAGATATGGCCTACGGGGCCGATCCGATGCAAAAGGCGAGGATCTACAAGCCCGCGCAAGCCGGGACCGGACCGATGCCAGTGGTGGTGTATTATCATGGCGGCGGATGGGTTATCGCCGACCTCAAGACCTATGACGCGACGCCGCGCTTGCTGGCCAAACAATTGGGCGCGGTGGTTGTTTCGGTAGAATATCGCCATGCGCCGGAACACAAATTCCCCGCGCAACACAATGACGCGTCGTCGGCTTATGTTTGGGCCTTAAAGCACGTTCAAGAGTGGGGCGGCGACGCCGGCCGCGTGGCGCTTGCCGGCGAAAGCGCCGGTGGCAATCTTGCGGTCGCCACCGCCATCTACGCCCGTGACAACCACCTGCCGGCCCCGCTGCACGTTCTGGCGGTCTATCCGATCGCCAATGCTTCGATGACACTGCCCTCGCGGACTGAAGATGCGAACGCCAAGCCGCTAAATTCCGCCATGCTGCCTTGGTTCAGCTATTATTACCAAAAAACCCCGGCGGATGCCCGCGATCCGCGTCTTGACTTGGTGAAGGCCGACCTGCATGGCCTGCCGCCCACGACCATTATCAATGCGCAATTCGACCCGCTACGCTCGGACGGCGAAACTCTCGCCGCCGCCATGCGGACCGCGGGCGACGCCGTTGAGCAAAAAACCTTTCCCGGTGTTACGCATGAATTTTTCGGCATGGGCGCCGTGGTCAAGGGCGCTTCCGACGCTGAAGCCTATGCCGTCGCACGCCTTAAAGTAGCGCTATCGATGTCGAGGTGACGATGGGTTGGTGACCGCCCGCCGGGAAAGCGGTCGATTGCCGTTTACGATGGGATTACGCCATGTTAGAAAATGTGCCCGCGCCGGTAGGCGAGATATTGCAAGGCGTGCGCGCCGGCTTTGACCGCTTGGTGTGGGCGGACGAGGCGGTCGGCGGCCCCGAAACCATCACGGTGCAAAGTTCAGCGTTTGCCGACGGCGAGCCCATGCCGTCACGCTTTACGCAGGACGGCGACGGCGTTTCGCCCCCCGTCACTTGGCGCGGCGTTGCGCAGGGTGTCTGCTATCTTGTTTTAGTCATCGAAGACGCCGACAGCCCGACTCCGGAGCCTTTCGTCCATGCCTTGGTCTATGACCTGCCGCCAAAGGATGGAGGATTGCCCGAGGGCGCGCTTCCCAGCAAAGGCCACGAGGGACAGATATCGACCCTTGGCAAGAATACGCTCCGCCATTGTGAATATCTGCCCCCCGACCCGCCCACCGGCCACGGGCCGCATCGCTATGTTTTCCAAATCTACGGACTGGACCACCGGCCGAATCTCACGCGAGGGCCCGAGAAACACGACATTCTTCACGCGCTTCGCGGCCACGTGATCGCGCGCGGCCGGTTGGTGGGCCTCTACGAACGGCCGGCTTAGTCCCTGCTTGCCCAGCGGGGCAGAGAAGAACCGCTACCTTTCTCTGCCCCCTCTGGGGGAAGTGGATCGCGCTTTCTCGCGCGAGACGAAGGGGGCCTCGACGCGGAATCTTTGGTGCAGCGGCGCCCCCTACCGCTCGGCTGACGCCGAGTCGCTTCCCCCAAGAGGGGAAGAGAAATATCTTGGACATTCTGTGCCCCTCCGGGGGATTGTCGGGTTTCCTGACGATGGGAGCTGTCGAGCGGACTGGACATCGCGC
>JANXWN010000391.1 GCA_025351125.1 Caulobacteraceae bacterium
AACGGCTGGACGCGTGATCCGGTGCCGGAAAGCCTGCTGCGCGAACTTTACGATCTCGCCAAATGTGGCCCGACCGCCGCCAATTCAAATCCGGCCCGGATCGTGTTCGTCACCAGTGACGCGGCCAAGGACAAGTTGGCCTCGGTATCGATGGGCGCCAATCAAGCAAAAATCAAAGCGGCTCCGGCGACAGCCATTATCGGCTACGACCTCGATTTCCCGCAAACCATGCCGAAGTTGTTCCCCCATGTGCCGAACATGAAGGAAAGTTTTTCCGATCAGGCGGTCACTGAAGCGACGGCCTTTCGCAATTCCAGTCTACAAGGCGCTTATTTTATCGTCGCGGCGCGCGCGCTTGGTCTGGATTGCGGCCCGATGTCGGGTTTCGACAACGGCAAGGTGGATGCGCTGTTTTTCGCGGGAACGCGCATCAAATCGAACTTTCTCTGCTCGGTCGGTTACGGCACCGACCAAAACCTCTTTCCCCGCCTCCCGCGTCACGCGTTCGACGAGGCGTGTTCGATTATTTAAGTGATTATTCTCGCCCTCGATACGTGTTTGGGCGCGTGCGGCGTTGCCGTGGTTGACGGCGACCGCACGTTGGCGTCGGCGTGCGAGGCGATGACGCGCGGTCATCAAGAGCGCTTGGCGCCCATGGCGCGCGATGTGATGGCGTCGGCGGGCGTGGCGTTCTCGCGGATCGACAGGATCGGCGTGACGGTTGGGCCCGGGTCCTTTACCGGATTGCGCGTCGGCCTCGCCTTCGGCAAAGGATTGGCGCTCGCCCTGGATGTACCGTGTATCGGCGTGGGTAGCCTTGAAGCTCTCGCGGCGAGCGCGGATGCGGACGGGCCATGCGTCGCCGTGATCGATGCCGGACGCGGCAACGTCTATCTGCAATCGTTCGACGACGGGCAGGCGGGCGGCGCGCCGGACGTTTTGGCGGTGGAGATTGCCGCCGCGCGGCTGCGCAAGGCGTATGGTCTTGCGGATCTGACGCTGGTCGGGCCGTCCGACGCGGTGTTGGCCGCCATCGGTCCAACGGCGCGTCATGTCGTGCTCGCGGCGCCGTCGCCGGAACAGATCGCCCGACTTGCGGCTCGAGCGCCGGTCACCCCGCCGCGCCCGCTCTATCTTCGACCGCCCGACGCCACGCCCAAGAGCGTCGTCGCCGCGTGACACCGGTTGCCATTAATGATGCGACGCAATTGGCGGCCATCCATGCCGATGCTTTCTCCTCGCCGTGGGACGCGAGCGAGATCACTGATGTGTTGAACGGCCCTGGCGCCTTCGGCCTGATGATCGAAGCAACCGGATTTATCCTCTGCCGCGTGATCGTCGACGAAGCGGAGGTCTTGACGCTGGCCGTCGGACGCCGACATCGCCGAAACGCGGTCGCCACGACCCTGCTGAACGGGGCGGTCGGCGTCGCCGCGCTGGCCGGGGCCCGATCAATATTCCTGGAGGTCGCCGAGGATAATTCAGCCGCGCGAGCGCTTTATCTGGGCATCGGATTTGCCGAGGTCGGTCAGCGTCCCGCCTATTACACCCGTGCAACCGGCGCCGTCGCCGCCCGCGTCATGCGGCGTGACCTTAACAGATGACGCGCTTGTCTTTATGCTTGCGCGGATCGACCTAATGCGGAGCGTCCCTCTGGAACGGCTGGAAAAACTGTGCATCGAGAAAGGCATGCGCATGACCGAGCAGCGCCGCGTGATCGCGCGCGTACTGTCGGTCGCTGTCGATCATCCCGACGTTGAGGAATTGCACCGCCGCGCCCACGCGGTCGACCCGCACATCTCCATCGCCACGGTTTATCGCACCGTGCGTTTGTTCGAAGAGTCCGGCATCCTCACCCGTCACGATTTTCGCGACGGCCGCTCACGTTATGAGGAAGCTAGCGAAGAGCACCATGATCATCTGATCGATATGAAAAGCGGCGCGGTGCTGGAATTCTTCGACGAAGAAATCGAAGTCCTGCAAAAGGCCATCGCCAAGCGGCTGGGTTATCGCTTGGTGGACCATCGGCTGGAACTTTATGGCGTGCCAAGCGATGAGTAGTGGGTTCGTTTGCGTCCTGTCCGCCGTCGAATCCTTGGTGGGGCCGCACCCGTGACGTCCCTCGCCAAGCGCGTGCACATCAAATCCTATGGCTGTCAGATGAACGTCTATGACAGCGAGCGGATGGCCGATGTTCTGCGGCCCCTCGGCTATGGCTTGACCGATGATCCGGAGGGCGCCGATCTGGTGGTGCTGAACACCTGC
>JANXWN010000029.1 GCA_025351125.1 Caulobacteraceae bacterium
GGGCGCTGAGGCTCGTTCCACATCTCGACGATGCTCTCGATATTCGGGCGCACTCGCTCCATTGGCGATTCGCCCACGGTTCCGATGTGGACGAAGCCGGCAACCGCTTCATTGACAGTGAGGCCCAGGAGGCGGCGCGCATTGGCGTCGTAGGCATACCAGTCTGTGATCCAGTTGGCGCCATAACCCATCGCCTGAGCCGCTATAATCATCAATGTACAAACGCTGCCAGCCGAAAGGCGCTGTTCCCATTCGGGAATTTCGCCGTCAATGAAGCGGGAGACGACGGCGACGGTCAGTGGGGGGACGCGTATCTTGCCTAGTTTGGCGTGCGCCTTAGCCGCGTCGGCGCGGGCCGAGGCTATGGTTTCGAGCCGGTTGACGAACGTCGACTTGGCGTCGCCGCTCAAAACGATGAATCGCCACGGACTAAGTTTGCCATGGTCCGGCGCGCGCGCGGCCAAGGTGAGGATTGTCGTCAGTTCGAAATCGCTGGGCGCCGGCGCGGTTAAAGTCATCGCCGAGGCGGACCGACGGCGGGCCAAAAACGCCAGTGTTTCGGGTGAGCGACTAATCGGTAGAGAGTCGCCAAACGACGGCGAGGGCAGTGGGGCAGGGGGCAAAATAACGGCTTTCTCTCCTTTGGACGCGCGGGAGATATCAGACCGGGGCTCGTTTTCCCAATTCCCCCGCCAAGTCCCGCGTGAATTGCCAGGCGATGCGCCCAGAGCGTGCGCCGCGCAACGCGGCCCACTGCAAGGCGCGGCGGTCAAGGTCCGCGACCTGCAATCCGAAACGGGTCGCATAGGCGTTGATCGCGGTTAGATAGGTCGCCTGATCCATCGGGGGAAATCCGATCCATAAACCGAAACGGTCCGACACGCTGACTTCCTCTTCCGCGTCCTCCGCCGTAGCGATAGCGCCGCGGGCTTCGACATGATCGCGAGGCATCAGGTGACGCCGGTTTGAGGTGGCCAGGAACAGCACGTTGTCCGGGGGGCCGCCAACGCCCCCTTCTAGCGCCGATTTCAACGCCTTGGCCGCAGGCGCGCCGTCCTCGAACGATAGATCGTCACACAATACGACGAAACGTTCCGGGCGACCGCGCAGAACTTCAAAGAGTTCCGCCAACTCGCCCAGCATGTCTCGATCAACCTCGATCAGTTTCAAGCTGGGCGCTTGCTTGGCGACGCTCATAAACCCAGCCTTGGCGAGCGAACTTTTACCCGTTCCTCGCACGCCCCACAGCAGAATATGGTTCGCCGCCAAACCGCCCGCGAATCGTCTCAAGGCCTCGACAAACCCGGCCTTCTGCCGCTCGACGCCGATCAAAAGATCAAGATCGAGGCCATAGTCCGGGGCGGCGATGAAGGCCTTTGTCTTGGATTCGTGACGAAACAACCGGGCGCCGGCGAACGACGGCGCGCGGAGCGCCGGCGGCGCCAAGCGATCAAGAGCGTCGGCGATCCGGCCGAGGGTGTCGAGCAGCGATTGATCCATACGGCCTTCCTAAACGTCCGCGCCGCATTGCAAAAGAGCGTCGGTGCGCATAGCTTCCCGCGACTTTAAGCCGGGGCGGGCGAACGCCACCGGTTCGCAGCCGTATCCGCGGAGAGATAATGATCGGTCACCACGCCCTTGTTCTGGCTGCCGTCGCACCTGTCGATGGATTGCAGGGCTTCCTTACCGGCCCGGGGCAGATGTTTGTGCCGTTGATCGGCATGATGGCGTTCTTCTATTTTCTGGTTTTGCGCCCTCAACAACGCCGGGCGAAGGAGCATGCCGCTCGCATCGGCGCCATCAAGCGCGGTGACACCGTGGTTTTGTCGAGCGGCCTGATCGGTAAGGTCGTGCGGGTTGAAGATACCGAGTTGGGTATCGAGGTGGCGCAAAACGTCACCGTCAAGGTGATCAAATCTATGGTGCAGGACGTTCGCACGCGCGGCGCGCCCGCCGCCGCCAACGACGCCAAGTCCTAGCAGCGCCAGCCGGGTCGCTTCACGCTCATGCTCGCGCTCTCCCGCTGGAAGGTCGGCCTGGTCCTCGCCTCGCTGTTGTTCGGACTGATTTTCACCCTGCCCAATCTGGCGCCACCGGGGACCTTGCCCGCTTGGGCGCCGAGTCAGCGCTTGAATCTGGGCCTCGATCTGCAGGGAGGCTCCTATTTACTGCTCGAGGTCGATACCGCGGCGCTTAAGAAAGAGCGGCTAACCAATCTGATGGAGGATATGCGCACCAAGCTGCGCGGCGACCAAATCGAGTTTACCAATCTCGGCTTGGTTGGAGATACGATAAATGTGCGGATTACCGCGCCTGATCAGGCGGCCAAGGCGTTTACCTTGCTGAATAGCTCGCTCGGGGAGCGACTTTCAGGCGGCGGGCGCGATGTCACTTTGAAAAATCTGCCAGACCAGCATATTTCGGTGACGTTCGTGGCCGAGGCGGCGAACGCCGCGGCGGCGAACGCGGTGACCCAGTCGATCTCCAC
>JANXWN010000049.1 GCA_025351125.1 Caulobacteraceae bacterium
ACTCCGCCTCGAGGCCTTCGTAGCGCAGGCCGCCGACGTTGGTGAACACCGTCACCACCGTGTTGGTGGTCTTGTCGAACTGGATCGACGATTCCTGCTTGTTGCCGAAGTCGTTGAGGAAGCCGGCGACGTTTAACTGCACGCGGTGATCGAAGAACTGACCCTTCATTCCCAATTCGTAGGATTTCGCCGTTTCCGGCTTGTACTGGTTGCCGGTAAAATCGGCGGCGTTCTGGTTCACACCGAAGAAGCCGCCGGAGTGCCAGCCCTCGGCGAACGAGGCATACAATAAGACTGCGGGCGTCGCCTGGTAGGACAGGGCCACCGTGGGCGTCAACTGGGTCCAGCTATTGGTGAGATCGGCGCTGCTGGGGAAGGCGTTGACGTCGCGCCGGGCTCCAGGCGCGATATAGGATTGGTAACCGATGAAGTGCTTGCGCTCCCACGTATACCGGACCCCCGCCGTCAAGGTCATCTTGGGAATGAATTCCCAGTCGGCGCGGGCGAAACCGGCCACCGAGTCGGTCCACTGCTTCTCATAGAGGATGTTCAGGAGGCCCGGGCCATAGCCTCCGACTCCGGCGGTTCCCCCTTGCGGTCCGCCGGCGTCGCACTGCACGCGGCCGAAGGCTGCCTGGAGCGCCGCCGTGGTTCGGGGCGCAAGGCAGGCCGAGATCGGGTCGGGAAATCCGGTCGCGGCGGCGGTGTCATTGGGGTTTGAGGCCGCCGACCCCGTCCAAACGTTATCCTTGAGATCATAGCCACTGATATCGCTGACAAAGGTCCAGAAATCGCCGCTGGTGACCCACCTGCGGTCAAAATAACTGTTCCAATAATAGCCGCCGAGCGTGGCGTTGATCTTACCGAGCTTGCTGTCCCAATTGCCCTGCAGGCGCAGTTCCTGGCTGAACTGATGGTAGTGGGCGTCGGTGTTGATGTTGATGAAATTAGTGCTGGTGCCGTCGAAATCCTCGGATGCCTGTTCATGCTGCTTGCGGTAACCGCTGACCGATACAGCGGTCAGGTTGGGGCTGAGCTTATACGACATGTTCAACGTGTAGGCGTAGGTCTGCACGTCGCCCGGGCTGGGGTAATTATCGGTGATCGTGCTCGGAATCTTGCTCACGTCCGCGCGGATCGGGACGTTGGGCAGGCCGAACGCCGCCGGCAAGAAGGTGTCGATCTCGGCGCCCGCTGTTCCGGCCAGAGCGGTGCCGGGGGCGTTGATGTCGCTAGGCCCTTTTGGCGCCGGCAAGCCGCCGAACGTGGTGTTGTAATTGCCGAAGAAGGCGCCGCCCTGGCTGCGGTCGTCGAAACGCTCGACGGTCAACAAAGCCTTGAAGTTGTCGTTCGGGGTGAATTTCAGCACCCCGCCGTAGTTTTTGTAATTCTTCTGCGGCTGGTTGATGTTCAAAAAGGTGTTGTGCACAAAACCGTCGCGATTTTCCGCTATGAAGAACAGCTTCAGGGCCAGCTTGTCCTGGATCAGTGGTGCGTTGAAGACTCCGCGGAATTCCTGATCGTTCCAGCTGCCGGTGGTGTACTGAACCTTCGCCCCCCAATGGCCGGTCGGTTCCGAGCGAATGATGTTCAACGCTCCCCCGACGGTGTTGCGGCCAAACAAGGTGCCCTGCGGACCGCGCAGAACTTCGATCCGATCGACGTCGAAGTTTTGGATTACCTGGCCGGTGAGCGTGCCTAGATAGATGCCGTCGACTAACACCCCGATCGGCGAGTCGATTGAGTTGTCATCCAGACGCGAGGGGCTGATGCCGCGGATGGTGATGACCGCCGCGTTCGCCCGCTGGGAATAGGCGTCGATCCGCACATTGGGCGTGAAGGCGACGATATCGGTTACATCGCGGATGTCAGCCGACTTTAGTTGGCTCGTTATCGCGGTGATGGCGATCGGAACCCGCTGAACGTTTTCCTCGCGCTTGCTGGCGGTGACGATAACTTCTTCGACCCGCAGAGCGTTGCCCGCATCGGTTGCCACCGCCGCCGACGAGGCGACCGTTTCGGCGTTGGCCGTCCCGGCGTACAAACCGACCGCCGGCGCCGCGAGCGTCAACGCCAGGGCAGCGACGCTATTCATAAAGCGAGCTTTGGTTCCTTGAGTCATTGTATCCTCCCTAATGTGTATCGCGCCGTTTCGGCGGGGCTCTTTGAACGATGCCCTCGAATCGCACGGTAACCGAGTGCGCACGACTGTCAAACCCAAATCACGTTCTGAAAAAAAAAACGTCATTCATGACTGTTTTTTTTGATCCTGTTGCAAGTTTGCGTCGCGGCGGGAAGGGTAGCCACTGTCCGGCGAGGCGGC